>ONSK01000329.1 GCA_900320455.1 uncultured Erysipelotrichaceae bacterium
TAAGTAACGGCTTTAATGGATAGGGGATGTGAATTAAATGAAAAAATCTTATTGGTATTAGGAATAGCAAGTCAATTGCTATTGACTGGATGCAGCGGACATGCTCCTGGATACGGGGATACATCACGCTGCACAATTTGCGGGGCACGAGCTACTCACAAAACATCACATTATGGTTATTGCGATAAGCACTGGAAGGATGCTACAGGTAATTAAAAATGAAAAATGTATTTGTATCGGCACAAGGATCTGGATTAGGGACAATTATTATTGGCGTTTTCTTAGGATTGTGTCTATTTGCAATTGTTGGATGAGAAGGGGATAACTATTATGCTTATGACTGCACTTGGAGTATTCCTCGGTCCTTGCTTATTTGCACTCGAAGGATGAAAGAGGAAAAATTACATTTTTTTCTTGGGCTGGCTGATATGGCGATATATCTAACAAATAGATTTCTCGTTAAGCCAGCCGTTATTACGAATAATGGGATAATAGCTATTATCCTTAAGAATCATCTAAATGATTTTCTTGGTTCCTTTCTTTTCTGCTCCTATTACAATATTTTGGTTGTCTTTACAAAGCCGGATCTAAAAATCACTTCCTTTTGGCATTATTTAATAATTGGAATGATATGTGCTGCTTTTTGGGAAGGTGTTGTACCTGCTTTCCTTACCAGAAGCACTGCTGATATTCTTGATTGTATTGCCTACTTGTTTGGGGCGTGCTGTTACTACTTTTGTTTTAAAGCTTTTAGCAGAAGAGGTTATCATGAATAAATTTGGAAAATACATCATATATGGCCTTTTAGGAGTGGTGGGCTTAGTCATAATAATCATCATAATAGTATTTTTAATCGTATTCTTGTGCGGCTAGCCTGAAAACTATGAGAAATTGGAGGATGAATAATAGTAGCAAAGAGAAATTTTTTGTTGGATTAATAATACTAATTGGTAGTCTGGTCTATGCTATGAATTAATATCTTTGAAAAGTTAAGTGAAGCAAAGAATCATTACTTATTTTATGGAGATTGAGAATGAAGAAAGTGGTTAAAAGGCTTTTAGCGGTATTGTTTGCAACAACATTATGTTCTTGCAAATCGAAAGCAGAAAGAGAATTGGAACGAGCACAAAAAGAATTACAAGAACAGGAAGTTCGCACTGAAGAAGCAAAAAAGAATTACGAGAAAGTTTCTAATACGCTTGAGGAGTATCAGAAACTCAAAGACCAGCTTGATGGTAATCATTGATTATTCGGTTTTATTCAAATTGTTATTCTAGGTCTTCACAGAGGCAAGTATTTTTTACTGTTAGAAGAGAGAGCGGAAAACCGCTCTTTTTCTATGGGTATGCTTGCCATGTAATTACCTCTTTTCTTCTCTCAATCGTGTTATTTTAAACTCTATGAAATCTTTTACTTCTTTTTCTAACTGATCGTATTCTTGTGCAGTCATAATGATAGAGTCTCCTTCCTCTGATAGAAGGGTTATTTGAGTGAGATCATCTATTGTGATTTCTGATTCTGGTTTATTCATCAGACTGAGTTCTTCCTTGTTGGTAATGACAAAATGTTCGTCATCTTTGCCGATCTTTACCGTTGCTGTTTTGGCTGTAATACCAATGCTCTCTAAAATCAGACGAAATCCTTTATCCAGTTGATCGATCCTTGTTATTTTTTTGCCTAAATCTGAAATTGCCATTTGTGCTAAACTCTGGTAATCATCTTTTCCTAAGAGCCATTCCCTTCGATACTTTGCCATATCGATGAATTTTTGGTTTATTCGTATACTCTCTTCATATTTATTGAGTGGTGGTGTTGGGAATAATTCAAGAATCTGATCAATTCTGTCTTGTGGAATTCTGGCTTTGCCTGTAATCCACTTTGTGACAGTTTGTTCAGATACATAGATTTTGTTTGCAAACTCTTTTTGCTTCATCCCATGGTCATGAAGGATTAATTTAAGCCGTTCACCTTGTTTTGCTTTCATTGTTGCTTCATCAGTCACGTAATTTCCTCCTTTATTAACCCTCTTGCGAGGTTTAATTTATTCGTTACAAATTAAACTAAAGGTTTCATAATTATTGTAGCTGAGGATGATGATGTTTGCAAACGGATATCAGCAAAAGAAAGCGAAGGTGATTAAAATTGGAAAACTCGGTTATTAGAATGCTGTTGAAAAAGAATGAAATCAAATTATGGGAGGTTGCTGATTATTTTGGAGTTTCTGAAGCAACAATTACAAGAAGGATGAGACATGAACTCTCTGAAGACGATAAAAACAAAATTGCTGAATTGATTTCAAAGCATCAGAGAATGGAGGTGAAGAATGGCTGAACTGAAGACTGTAGCAAGTATTCCGAAACTGTCTAAAGAAACAGGGATTTCAACATATACAATCCGGCGATTGATTAAAGAGGGCAGACTTCCCGTTCTGAAGATGGGAAACAAGTGGTTTGTTGAAGTGGAAGCATTCAAAGCGCTCTTTGTGAAAGAAGGTGAAGATCATGTATGACTATCTTCTGGCACTAATCCCCAAGGGAAAAGAAAATGCCGTGTCTAATGAAGCTTTGCAAGGGCTGTTGCATCAGACACGGCGTGAGGTTTCCCAGACGATACATGATGCCAGAATGGACGGCATGATTATATGCTCTGGAAACCAAGGGTATTATATACCAGAAACTGATGCGGAACTCCTAGAAGGCTATGACACACTCTGGAGCATGTCAATCAGTGTATTGGCAAGTCTAAAGACAATGCGTAAAGAGATTGTCCGGCGTGATCTGCTGAAGGATACAAGAGAAAAAAGCAAACGAAAAGGTAGAAGCAAATCTGATGAAGAGAGAAAGAAAAGCAGTACTCATATACAAAAACTGGATGCCATTATTCGATAGTCTGTCAAATGAAGATGCAGGGGAATTGATCAAAGCAATAATGCATTATGCATCTTCTCATGAAGAGCCTTTATTGAAGGGAACAGTAGAAGGTATATTCCTCTGCATGAAGACTCAAATAGACAGTGATGAAGAAAAATATGCTGAGAAATGTGAACAGAACGCTAAAAATGCAAAGAGAAGATATGAAGATGAAAAAGCGGAGAAACTGTTCACGGAGAACATGTAAACTGTGAACGCATACAAACGGATGCGACCGCATGCGATTGATGCCAATAAAAGAGAAGAAAAGAAAACAAAAGAAAAGAAAACAGAATAGAAGAAAGAAGGGTAAAAAATGGATAGAGAAGAAAAGAAGACAATACCGTACTTTGTACATGAAGGAATTGTAACAAGACTGGAGCGCATCAATACAAGACTGGTCATTCTATGCTTCTGCTTGAGTGGGCTTCTGCTTGCAACATTGATTATCAGAATAAACTAAGCCTTGTAAATGATAGTTTCCACCTATTTCCCCCTCTCTAAAAAAGGATGATCAATCAACAAGAAACATGATCTGAAGGGATAAAGACCAGAGGATAAACCAATATATCCGAAATAAATGAACCTATAAAAAAGAGCACGAAAGCCCGTTGCTGAATAAAAAAATGAGGTAGGTGTCACCAAATTGTCACCATTGAGGAAAAATAAGAGAATCCGAAAGACCGCAGAAATAGAAAAAAGCCCTGGAAATAGGGCTTTTCTATGGTCGGAATGACAGGATTTGAACCTGCGACCCCTTCGTCCCTAACGAAGTGCGCTACCAAGCTGCGCTACATTCCGAGTTGTTCAGGAGCGTCCTCGGGCGGATTCGAACCGCCGACCTTCCGCTTAGGAGGCGGACGCTCTATCCGGCTGAGCTACGAGGACAATGCATTAATTATTATACACAAATAAAATTACATTTCCAGTGTGAGTTTGTGATACTATGCATATGTAACCGGAGGATTCACATGAAGAACAACCTTTTCGCGGCTGTGATGATTTCTGCCGCATTGCTGGTATGGTATACACCAGCTTCAACATTCCATAAAGGTCTGATGACATTTGCCTGTGTATTCTGTTCTCTGATCCTGCTCAGAGGCATGAACAGAGATGATGATAAGAAATGACTGCTGCGGCAGTTTTTCTTTCTCTAAAACTGTGAAAATATTTTCATGAAAAAATATGTAAATTTGCATTGACAAAAGAAAGCACTTCCATTAAACTGCTCGTATATCCGGTGAACGGAAGAGTACTCAGGAATGTCCACCAGCGAGCTGATACAGAGTGGGAGGTCAGCGGCAACAGTCATGAGGAAGCGCATCCGGGAGGATCTTTCCTGAAAACAGTAGGGAAAGACGGGGAGCCGCCGTTATGGCAGAGTGGCCGGCAGGCATAAAATGTCCGGCAACCAGTGTGGTACCGCGATTTCATGTCGTCTCTGGAATTCAGAGACGGCATTTTTGTTTAAGGAGGATGCAGGTATGAAAGGACGACGAAGCTGAATCATTCACCATTCTGCAGTAAAAACACAAAACAAATACATCTTATAGAAAGATAGTGTCTAAAGTTTATGAAAACTGAAACCTGCACAGCCTGGTGGCAGAGTAATTCCGAGGCTGAAAGCAGGACTGACACTGTCAATGTTAGAGATCTTTGAAAATTCAGAACGAAAAGAACCTTCCTGA
>ONSK01000313.1 GCA_900320455.1 uncultured Erysipelotrichaceae bacterium
AATCGATCTGATGGAGATATTCTGGCTTCTGTATCAGAATCTGATGAAGATTATTGCCGGCTGTATCATCGGCGCATTGCTTGCACTGGCATATACGCAGTTCCTGGTAACGCCTCTGTACCAGGCATCTGCGAAGATGTATATCGTATCCGGCAAATCGGCAGTCAATATCTCAGACCTGCAGATCAGCTCCCAGCTGAAAAGCGATTACAAAGTATTGCTCACAAGCAGAGAAATCCTCGAATCCGTAAAGGAAAAGCTGAATCTGGAAGATACGGTAAGACAGCTGTCATCCAAGATCTCCATTACCAATCCGGCAGATACCAGAATCATCGTCGCAACTGTGACAGACAAAGATCCCAAACAGGCTGCGGAGATTGCGAATATGCTTCTGGCGCAGGCAAAGCAGTTTCTTCCCGATATCATGAAGTCGGAAGAACCGAAGGTATATGAGAAAGCAATCGTTCCGGAGACACCATCCAGCCCATCAAAAGTGAAGAATACTGCTGTCGGCGGACTGATTGGCATTGTTCTGGTATGCGCGATTTTGATCATCAGGCATCTTTTGAACGATAAGATCGTCAGCCAGGATGATGTGAAGAAATATCTGAATATTCAGCCGCTTGCGGTGATCCCGGAAGGCAATCTTGGATCATTCAATAAAAAAATCAGAAAGAACAGCCAGCCCGAAAAAAAAGGAAAACGCAAATGAAACGAATTACAATGACAAAAATGCCGGAACTGCCGTTTGATGTGCAGGAATCCGTCAACCAGCTGAGAGTCAATCTTGGTTTCAGCGGAGAAAACATCCGCACGATCATGGTCACATCCTGTCTGCCCAATGAAGGAAAGAGCTTTGTGACAATGTGCCTCTGGAGAAACATTGCCTCTGTCGGCTCCAGTGTTGTTCTGATTGACGCTGATATCAGAAACTCGGAAATGCGCCACAGATATGGCATGCAGTCGGAAGACGGTCTTGTCGGTATTGAACACTACCTGTCAGGCAAACTGGGAATCAATGATGTCGTATATCAGACAGATCTTCCCAAAGGATATATTGTGCCGGTATCCACCAACGTGATCGATCCGACCATTTTATTGGAAAGCGAACACTTCAAAAGCCTGGTCAATGCCTGCCGGGATAACTTCGATTACGTGATCATCGATACACCGCCATTAGGCAGTGTGGCAGACGCATTGAACATCGCGAAATACTGCGATGGTTCTGTGCTGGTGCTGGCGAGCAATTCCACATCACGCCGACTGGCACAGGATATTGTCACTTCTCTGAAGCGCACGGATACACCATTGCTTGGCGTGGTACTGAACAGAGTGGATACCTCCAGCAGAGGAAGCGCTTACGGATACTACTCAAGATACGGTGCATATGGTGCATATGGTCAATATGGAAAAAAGTGATCTTAAAAATGCATATTTAAAGGCAAAATAATCGCGTCAATATGTAAAAATATGATATGGTAATTATGTCGATTCTAATATTTCGCATATAGTGTGAAACATTAGACTGGGAACACAAAGAAGTTGTTTACGAAAAGAAGAGGGAGAAAGAAGATGAAAAAAGGATTATTTGCGGCAATCGCAGCTGTCGCTGCTCTTGCACTCTGCGCACCGACAACAGTCAGCGCAGCCAACTCACCGGACGGCCAGATTGTGATTGAAGAAAAGAATGGCAACGGCGGAATCAAGACTGGCATGACAGCCAAGGAAGTTGACGCAGCCTGGGGAACATCCATCGAAAAAGATTACGGTGCTGATCTCGTTGTCGTATTTGTCGGTGATGCGCATGTTACACCGGAAACAGCCAAGAACGTACCGGACAAGACAGTTGCTGCTTCTGAATACAAGGGAACAGTTATCGCTCACAAGGGCAAGTCTACTCAGGTTGGCAAGTCCATCACACTGAAGGCAGCTGACCTCTCACCTGTTGTTGTACTCGGACCTGCGGATCAGAAGACTGATGACGGCGGAAAGAAAGATTCCACTCCGAAGACAGGCGATACAAGCACAGCGGTATGGGGCGGAATGCTCGTACTGTCTGTACTCGCAGCCGGCGCAGCTCTGGCAATGAAGAAGAGCAACGCTTAATCAGTTCATAAAAATATATTTGAATGAACACCCTGTGCCTTGTGCGCAGGGTTTTTCATTTGTCTGCTATAATGAAAACAGAAACACAACGGAGGAACATCATGAACAGACAATTGAAAAGATTTTTTGCTGTACTTTTTGCATTCATTCTTCTGATCGGCTCTTCCCTGACAGTCATCAAAGCGGAAGATCCATCCATTACCTTCACGGACAATCCGCTGTTCATGAGCAGCGGTACAACCGCCACAGTCCATTTTGCTGTGACAAATGCAGCGGAAGTCACCTTTGATGAACCGGCAATTAATTCTTCCGTCACGGATACGGACCTGGAGGTCACGATGAAACGAAACGGAAGCACACTGGCATTCATCGCAAACGGAGGTGCCGGATTTGCGTATGTGAACGTATATCTGGACGGCAGTTACTATTGTGACCTGGAAATCTTTGTCTATGACGATTCCGATGGCTTTGAACTGTATGATATCGAAGACGTGGCAGCTCCCGTGAATTACGGAAATCTCGGTGTTTATCCCTCAGTGGATCCTCTGAAGGCATCCTATGCTCCGGTTGTTGTTAAAGTGGAAAGCAACGCAATCGCCAAACCCAAAGGACTGCGTATGCCGGCAGGTCAGCTGGAGTTTGAACTGCGGAAGCCGGGCACAACGAAAGTGACCATTTCCCGCGGTTCCCAGTCCAAGTCATTCAATCTGACAGTACTGCCGGAAGGTGACTACGCGCAGTATGTCGAGATTGAAGGCGGTGAGTATACATTCTATATCAAAAAGGGAGAATCACTCAAAATTCCCGCAAAGATGATGTCTTCTGAAGGCACATGCAAGGATGATGCTCTGACATTCAAAATTGATGATGATTCCAACGGATCAGGAACTGTTACATTAGGCAGTGACGGCACCGTTAAAGGAAACAAAATCGGCTCAGTCACAATCGGTATCTTTACGAAGACGGGACGGCAGGCAAGTGTGAGTGTCAATGTGTTTGAAGAACCGAAATCTATTTCCTTCGAAGAAGACACTTACTACATCAACCAGAACGGCGACTGGATCCAGGAGCCATATGCTGACATTGATCCATTTATGCCGTTTGAATTGCCGCTGGTATATACCAGTTCCAATCCTAAGGTGGTTGAAATCAAGATGATTGACAACTCCCCGATGTACATCTATAAGGGGCCAGGTGAATCCACAATCCGTGCCGCATACAAAAACAATCCGAAGATTTACGGAGAATTCAAAGCAGTTGCCTTTGAGGCGGTTGATCCAGCAAAGATCAGCGCTCCGGCCTCCATTACGCTGTATCCGGGCTTCAACGGAGAAATCCCCCTCACATATACACCGTTTAAATCCTTCCATGAAATCACAGACATGAGTATCGCGGACACTTCAATTGCGTATATTGTCGGTGCCGGAAGTGACTGGGTATTTGTCGGCGGCTTAAAGCCCGGCAAAACAACTCTGACGATCAAGGCAGGACCCAAAGCCAGTACCACTGTTGCCATTGATGTCAGGAGCGGAGTGCCGGCATCAGAAAACCATGTAGACGCAGGAGAATCAGAATCCGGTTCCTACAACAATGATCTGACAGAACTGACAGACACCTTCCGCTTTGTCAAAGACAGATCATATGTGATTGATATCTATAAGATATTTGAGAATGATCTTGGATACGATGGCGACGCAGATCAGATCGGTACGGATGTGAAGAAAAACCTGGAAGCCACCGGACTGTTCAAAGTCACTGGCTTTGAAAGAGGACCGGCATACTGCATTGCCTGGGTCACACCGCTGAAGACCGGAACGGCATCCGTGGAACTGTTCAAAGGAGAAAAGAAGAAACTGACTGTCATTGATACTTATAAGGTGGAAATGTACAGACTGTATAATCCGAACAGCGGAGAACATTTCTATACCGCGGACGCAAACGAAAAGAACTTTCTGGTCAAAGTCGGATGGAATGATGAAGGCATCGGCTGGAACGCGCCCGCATCCAGTTCAGAGCCTGTCTACAGACTTTACAACAAATACGCAGGAGATCATCACTATACGACAGATGCGCATGAAAGAGAAGTGCTGATTGATGCCGGCTGGAATGATGAAGGTGTCGGCTGGTACAGCGATGTCAGTCAAGGCGTGCCTCTCTACAGGCAGTACAATCCGAATGCTGTGGCAGGAAGCCATAACTATACGACTGACAAGCATGAAAATGATGTGCTTGTCTCATTCGGATGGATCGCAGAAGGCATCGGCTGGTATGGCGTCAAGTGAGATCTCTGAACTTGCATATGTTTGATTTGGAGATTTAACAAAATGAAAAAAATCATTGTATTGATGGCATCACTGATGATGCTGATTGCTTTCCCTGTTCATACAAGTGCTCAGGAAGACGAAGCTCTTTACAGCATTGAAATGCACAGGCTGTATAATCCGAATTCCGGCGAGCACTTCTATACGGGAAGCATAGAAGAAAAAGACTTCCTGGTAAAAGCAGGATGGAGATATGAAGGAGTTGGCTGGATCGCTCCGTCAAGATCCGATACGCCTGTCTACCGCCTCTACAACAAATATGCGGGAGATCATCACTACACGACAGATACCCATGAAAGAGATGTGCTGATCAGTGCCGGATGGACAGATGAAAAGATCGGCTGGTACAGTGATGACAATATGATCCAGCCTCTCTACCGCCAATACAATCCATACGCGAAAGCAGGCAGTCACAACTACACCACCGACAAAAACGAAAACGATACTCTGGTATCCTTCGGGTGGAAAGAGGAAGGCATCAGCTGGTGGGGCTCCTATCCGAAAGCGCTGGAATTCGAAGAATTCTTCGCTTTCGATACCAGACTGGTCGCACCGAAAAATCTGAATATGCAGGTGGATACGGAAGTCCCCGGGAAAAACACCGTGTTCTATTATTCCCCAGAGAAAGAAGTCTGGTGGATGCAGGTGCGGATCATTCCCAGGAATACACTCCCTTCAGAATTGAACCTGAAGACAGACGCATCCCTTTCCGCAGTGCTCAATGCACTCATGACGGAAGATCCTTACGAGAGCAGTGAAGTCACACCGAAGGGAGGCTATGTAAGACAGGCATATTCATGGCACGGCACATATGATTTCTACACTGTCAGAGGAGCCTTTGAAAAAGATAACGAAATCTATATCGTCACATACACCTGTGAGAGCTCTGAAAAGGCAGAAAACGAACCGATCTTCAACCAGTGCATCGCATATTTCCTGTTTACAAGCTGATACGAAAAATCCGGCAGAATTGCCGGATTTCATTTTCAGATCAGTTCATTCAGATCGGTATAGGTATATTCCGTAAAGCTGTCAGCCACGTTTTTGCATGTGACCTTGCCGTCATAGGTGTTGACACCGGAAGCGACGACCTTGCTTGCTTTGCACGCAGCTTCCAGACCGTTTGCGGCAATCTCAAGACCGTATTTCAGTGTCGCGTTGGTTAACGCGATCGTTGATGTGCGCGGCACAGCACCCGGCATGTTTCCGACACAATAGTGCACGACACCATCCTCCACATAGATCGGTTCATCATGGGTTGTGACTCTGGAGCTTTCACCGCAGCCGCCCTGGTCGATCGCGACATCCACGAAGACAGCGCCGGGTTTCATTTCAGACAGGAACTTCCTTCTGAAGATCTTCGGTGTGGAAGCACCCGGGATCAGAACGGAACCGATGACAAGATCAGCGGAGATACATGCCTTCTCCACATTGGAATCCGTGGAAAGCAGGGTCTGGATCTGAGAACCGAACATATGATCAAGCTGTTCCAGTCTCTTTAAGGAAATATCGAGAATTGTGACTCTTGCGCCCATGCCGACGGCAATTTTGCAGGCATTGGTTCCTACGGTGCCGCCGCCCAGGATGACAACGTGCGCCTTCGGTGTGCCCGGCACGCCCGCAAGCAGGACGCCTTCGCCGCCGAAGCGTTTTTCCAGATACTTCGCACCTTCCTGGATGCTGAGTCTTCCGGCAATCTGGCTCATCGGCGCAAGCAGCGGCAGCGAGCCGTCTGTTTCCTGCAGTGTCTCATAGGCGACAGCCTTCACTTTTCCTTTTAATAATGCGTCCAGCTGTTCCTGATCTGCAGCTAAATGCAGATACGTATACAGAATCAGTCCGTCATGAAACAGCGGATATTCCTCAGGAAGGGGTTCCTTGACCTTAACCATCATATCCACGCAGTCCCAGATATCTTTCGCTCTTTCCAGAATCACTGCACCGGCGTCGATATATTCGGAATCCTTGAATCCGCTGCCAAGACCGGCACCCTGTTCGATATATACAGTGTGTCCTGCCTGTACATAGCTCTTTGCGTTATCCGGTGTCATACCGACACGGAATTCGTTGTTCTTGATTTCTTTGACACATCCGATTTTCATGTGAGTGTTCTCCTTGATGGAAATATTTTAGCATATACATGCAAAGATGAATTGACGCTTTCATGAAACAAGTTTCACATCATGTACAGAGTTATCACTGATATAATGCATATATATTAATTGGGAAGGGGAATCCTATGAAGAATCATCTTTACAGAAAAGCATGGTCGCTTTTGATTGCGTTATCATGCGTTTTGTCTGTTCTGCCGGTAAACATACAGGCAGAAGAAAATGAGACAGTCATTCTTGATGAAATCACGGAAACAGTTTCCACAGACAACGGGCAGGAGAATAATGACGA
>ONSK01000278.1 GCA_900320455.1 uncultured Erysipelotrichaceae bacterium
GGACAAAAAAGAACAGGTTTTGACCTGTTCCTTACTGGTATCTGAACTGCATGGCAGCTTCATTGTTGCGATATGCGTAATAGACTCTGAACAGAGGATACTCTCCTGTATGTTCCGCAATCAGCTCCGCGTAGATTTCCGCTTCATCGCCTTCATTGAAGACGGGATATTCATCAATCGCGTAGTCATAGGCATTTCTGATGATAAAGCCGAATGTGTTTCCGGACGCATCTTCGCAGACTGCGATCACGCCTTCATCGGAATCCTCAATGCCGCTGACCGTTCCCTGAAGATGATATACCGCTTCCGCGTCAATCTCTTCTTCAAAGCTGTATTCCGCGGCAGCGCTGCGGCAGGCTTCTTCTTCCTTTTCGAGATCCGCCTGCGGTTCATACACGCTCAGCATCCATGGATTCAGTGAGCTGACGGTAACGGAGGAAATCTCGTTGTCTGCCAGGCTGATACTGATCACCGATTCGTGTTCGCTCTTTTTCACGGTGATCGTTTCAGCGGATTCTTCATATCCGGGCATCGATGAGAACTGTTTGCGGATTTCGGAAGGCGCTGTGCCGCGGCTGATCCCGCAGGCTTCAAAGTCATCCACATACAGTGACATGACAGCTGTCAGTTCCACAACATTGCATTCAGTGACTGGTTTCCGGATACAGGATGTATTGCATACTTCCGCGGTGATGAGATTACTGCCGGTGCGCAGCTGCACCTCAATGAATTCACACGGCGGCAGTTCTGTTTCTGACGGGTCCATATAATTGACGGTGTTGATTTCTTCATTCAGAGCATTCATGCGGATCGTCCATCCGTCATCCAGGAATGTCTGCAGGCTCACCGGAAGTTCATATTCCTTCTGTCCGAGCACGCATTCAGGCATCAGTTCTGTCACAGACTCAATTTCTGATGCGGCCTGGCCGGCAGTATCTGATTTCTGATTCATGGATGCCGCGCTGGAGCCGGCACATGACATCAGACTCATGGATAACAGGATCGATGTGATTTTGGATAGATGTTTTGTCATTCTTTTCTCTCTTCCGCATTAGTTATTATATAGATACATGCATCAGATAGTTTTATAATCCGTTTAAGATTTATAAAAAACAGACTGAATTTCAGTCTGTTTTGAACATATTCATACAAATTCATTCAGATTCAGAGGTCTGATGGAAATTGCCATCGCCTCCTCAATTGTGTTGATTCTGCGGTTGAACAGACGCATGAACAATTCCGGATCATTCAGTCTGACCATTGTGGAACCATATGTGTTCTTCATCGCATCCGGGAACAGGCGGGAAAGATCCTCGGCTTCTGATACAAGCAGATGGATGACCCTTCTCTCCTGCAGTGCTGCGTTGCACAGCTTGAAGAGTGACATGGAATCCAGATAGACGATCTCTTCCACACGCAGTTCACTGCCCTGGGGAATCATCGCGGCATAGCCTCTGATCTGGTTCTTTCCGTCATAGTAGGCAACGAACTTGCCGCCCACTGCCGTGACTTCCTTCTTGTAGCGGACAAAGTATTCAAGATCACGGGCATAGAATCCGTTGAATCTCTTGATGAAGGCGGAATATACCTTCAGAAGATCGATTGCGCTTGGTTCATAAGCACATCCGAAGTTGGTGATGCGCCTGACATCCTTTCTCTGCAACGTGAAGTCTGTTCTGTTATAGATCATCCGGAATCCGTACGGTTCATAGATGGAAGGATTCTCAGTCTGGATCAGTGTCAGCAGCTCGGAATGCTCGCAGGCATCGATCACGACATCCATCAGTTCCTTCATGCATCCTTTTCTTCTGTATTCCGGCAGTGTCGCAACACCGCAGATCATGGAAACGGAGATGACCCTGTCATTGAACATCAGGGCATGACGGTTGCGCATGAGAACGGATACAACCATGCCGTCCTCAATGTTCACATAGCATGAATCAGGATCATAGATATTCTTGAAATAAAAGTCCATGTATCTGGGATCCTGTTTGGGGAAACATACCTTCCAGACATGCTTGATCTCATTGAGCATCTTCTCATTGGCCTTCTCGATCATATTCCGCTTTCCTTCCTTTCTTTTTCCGCCAGTTCGTGAATCTTCACGAAACGGTGCTTCATTCCGGACTTTGACACGGTGATGCCTGTCCTTCTTTCATAGATTTCCGCCAGTTCAATCAGACTGGCATACGGGAATTCCTTCCGCAGTTCAATGACATCCTTCAGCTTGTCATCGAGCTTTTTGATTCTGTCTGCCTTTTCCAGCACTTCGATATCATTCAGCTGCTTTGTGGCTGCGGCCTGTGCCTTGACTTCATTGGCGACATCCATGTTGTTCAGCCTTGTCAGGGAATTCGTGAAATCCCTTGAGATGCGGATGTTCTCAAATTCCATCAGTGCCTGATCCGCTTCAATGACACGCAGGAAGTCCGCGATCTTTTCCGCTGCCTTGACATAGACGATGATACTGCCGCGTCTTTCGATCATCTTCGCGTTGATGCCGAATCTTGCCATCTGGGCAATCAGGAATTCCCCATGGGCAGGATTTGCGGCCTTCAGCTCCAGATGATAGCTTGTCTTCTCCGGCGGATTGATACTGCCGGCTGCCAGGAACATGCCCGCAAGATATGCCTTGGCATTGTTGTCGGTCTGCACGATTTTCTGCAGGGGAACTTCACGCAGGCCTCTGGCACTGTAGATACCGAGATCCTCCAGGATTTCTTTTGTGTTGTAGGAAATGCGCATGCCGTAAATCAGATTTTTTCTGAGATTCATCTTTCTTTTGACATACAGCTCGATATCCGCATGGTACCGCTCTTTGACCAGGGAATAGATCTTTCTCGCCACTGCCGCGTTTTCCAGGGTGACGACCAGCGCCATTCCCCTGCTTGACAGTGACAGTGATGAGCACATCTGAATTAACGCTGAAAGCTCAGCGCGCTCATCCGATCCCTTCATGATCTTCATCGCGGTTTCCTGTTTGATTTCTGATGCAAATGACATTAAAGATCCTCCAGAAGCATTGCGGCTGCCTCGCAGATCTTCCGCGGATCATGACGGATCAGTCCGTCATCAAACTGCAGGAGATCATGTGTTTTCACCGTATACGGATGTGTGCTTTCACGCACCGTGACAGCTGTGCTTCCCATTTTTCTGTAACGCTCCAAAGCATCCTCAGGAATGGTATCGGCGTATGTGATGACTTCATCAACCGGCGCGCCATGGCTGGTCAGCGCATTGACGTGGTCTTCCATACTGTAGCCGTCGGTTTCACCGGGCTGCGTCATCGCGTTGCAGAAATAGACGCGCTTTGCCTTTGTTTTCAGCAGAGCTTCTCTGATTTCCTCGATGATGACATTGGGAAGAATGCTTGTATATACCGATCCGATTCCGTAGATGATCAGATCCGCTGTTTCAATTGCCTGAACGGCTTCCGGTGTCGCATGCACCGGTTCATCGTAGAATACCCTGCGGATATGGTTGGAGACGTTCGGAATGTTGGCTTCTCCCTTGACGATGACGTCATCCTCCATCAGCGCGTACAGGGAGATGACCTGGGTTGTGGCAGGAATGATGGTTCCCTTCACATTCAGAAACTGTCCGATCACCTGCACTGCTTCCAGGAATGATCCGCTCTCCTGGGTCATTGCCGTCAGGATCAGGTTTCCGAGGTTATGTCCGGCAACGTCTTCCGCTGTTCCGTATTCATCTTCAAAGCGGTAATCCATCAGCTTTGCCATCAGCGTCTCGCTTTCGGCAAGCGAGATCATGACGTTGCGGATGTCTCCCATCGCAGGAATATGAAATTTGCGGCGAAGCCTGCCTGTGCTGCCGCCGTCATCCGCCACGGTGACAATGGCAGAGATATCAATGCCCGGAATATTCTTGATTCCGCGGCAGATCGCTGACTGTCCGTGACCGCCGCCGATCACTACCACTTTCTTATTCATGTACCCACTCTTTCCTGTCACGATGTTCCTTATAGCTGTTGTACTGCTGTTTGTAGTGATCATACAGATAGTTTGTAATCGCGACGCTGCGGTGCTGTCCGCCGGTGCATCCGATTGCGACGGTAAAATGGTTCTTGCCTTCCTGCGCATACTGCGCAAAGGCATAATCGGTGAAATTCAAAAACTTTTCGATAAACTCCTGTGTTTCCGGTTTGTTGATGACATAGTCATAGACTTCTTTATCTTCA
>ONSK01000274.1 GCA_900320455.1 uncultured Erysipelotrichaceae bacterium
AGCGCTTCCGCAGCCTTGGTGATGTTCTGGAGTTCAGCCGTCTTAGCAAAATACTCAAGCTCTGAAATGGTAATTGCCATAGCATTGTTCTCCTCGCGTGAATAATATCACAAACAGTTGAAGAATAATAATATATTATTATTTTGATGATAATTCCTTTACTTATACCGTTTATGTATGAACTGAATGCCCGCTTATTAACAATATATTTGTAAACGGATTCATTTTTCACCGAATGATACAAAAAAAGCATATAAGCATGCGTGAGCGTGCATGAATATCATGCGAATCCTTAAAATACAATTAAGGCACAAGAAAAGGAGAATTCTTATGAATTGGGAAACGCAGAAACAATCCAAAAATGAAAGACTTGCGGCTGCTTCTTCCATCGCCAACGGAAAAATCGTTGCGACTGAAGATGTAGTCAAGCTGCTGGAAGCAGTTATCCGTCCGGAAGACAAAGTTGTTCTGGAAGGATGCAACCAGAAGCAGGCCGCATTCCTGGCCGGCGCGCTGACAGAAGTCGATAACGCCAAGATTAATCATTTAAATATGATTATCCCCTCCATCTCCAGAGATGAGCATCTCGTATTATTCGAAAAGGGCATTGCCAGCGAGCTGAACTTCGCGTTTGCCGGCGTACAGAGCGTACAGCTGTCCAAGCTGCTGGCTGAAAACATTGTCCACATCGGAGCAATCCACACATATCTGGAGCTCTATGCACGTCTCTACCTCGATCTGACACCGAATGTTGTACTGCTCGCTGCGGATAAGGCCGATGAAAAGGGCAACCTCTACACAGGCTTTAACACAGAAGAAACACCTACAATTGCTGAAGCAGCCGCATTCAAGAACGGTATCGTTGTCGTTCAGGTCAACGAAATCGTAGCTACAGAAGATCTGCCGAGAGTTGATATCCCGGGCGGATGGATTGACTTCATCGTCAAGGCTGACAAACCGTATCCGATGGTTCCGCTCTTCACAAGAGACCCGGCCAAGATCCAGGACGCTCATATCCTGCAGGCTATGATGGTTATCAAGGGAATCTACGCAAAGCATAATGTTCAGACACTGAACCATGGTATCGGCTACAACGGATGTGCAGTTGAACTGCTGCTGCCGACATACGGCAACGAGCTCGGACTCAAGGGCAAGATCTGCACGAACTGGGTACTGAACCCGCATCCGACACTGATTCCGGCAATCGAAGACGGCTGGGTCAAGCAGGTATGCGCATTCGGCGGCGAAGTCGGTATGGAAAAGTATACACGTGCAAGAAGTGACATCTTCTTCACAGGACCTGATGGATCTCTCCGTTCCAACAGAGCTATGGCTCAGGTTGCAGGTCTGTACGCGATGGATCTGTTCCTCGGCGGAACACTGCAGATGGACTATGCAGGCAACTCCTCCACAGTCACAAACGGCAGACTGTCCGGTTACGGCGGAGCTCCTAACATGGGCAACTCCACAGGCGGAAGAAGACATACAACACAGGCGTGGAAGGAAATGGCTCCGGGCGATGGTTCCCTCATCTCCGGCCGCAAGCTCGTCGTCCAGATGGTCAAGAGCTCTTCCAAGTTCGGGCCGGCATTCGTTCCGGAACTCGACGCTGTCAAGATCGGAAAAGACGCAGGCATGGATTCCGTACCTGTCATGATGTATGGTGAAGACGTTACACACGTCGTTACAGAACAGGGTATCGCTTACCTGTATACAGCTAAGAACGCTGCTGAAAGAGCGAAGCTCATGGGTGCGGTTGCTCAGGGAACACCTCTCGGTGATCAGCTGACAGCTTCTGAAATCGAGTCCCTGAGAAACCAGGGCAAGGTTGCTCTGCCTGAAGACCTCGGAATCGACAGATCCCGTGCAAATAAAGATCTGCTTGCTGCGAAGACACTTGATGAAATCGCAGAGATCTCCGGCGGTCTCTATGAAGTTCCCGCAAGCTTCAAGAAATAAGAGGAGAAGAAAATGGCTAACGCAAAACAGGAAGAAATGTTAGAGAAAAAGGCTAAGCTTCGCCTCGGCGGTGGTGAGAAGGCAATTGCCAGACAGCACAGCCAGGGCAAGTACACAGCCAGGGAACGCCTCGAAAAACTGTTCGATAAGGACAGCTTTGTCGAGACAGGCTTGTTTGTAAAGCATCGCTGCACAAACTTCGGAATGGAAAAGAAGGAAGCTGCAGGTGACGGTGTTGTTACAGGCTATGGTACAGTCAACGGCAGACTCGTATATGCGTCTGCTCAGGACTTCACTGTCATTGGCGGATCCCTGGGTGAAATGCAGGCAATGAAGATTGCCAATGCGCAGGAAGCAGCTCTCAAGGTAGGCTGCCCGATGGTCTGCATCAACGACTCCGGCGGAGCCCGTATCCAGGAAGGTGTCGATGCTCTTGCAGGCTATGGAAGAATCTTCTACAACAACACAATGGCATCCGGTGTCATCCCGCAGATTTCCGTTATCATGGGACCCTGCGCAGGCGGCGCTGTTTACTCACCGGCGATCACAGACTTTATCTTCATGGTAAAGGGAACTGGTGAAATGTTCATCACAGGACCGCAGGTCATCAAGGCTGTTACAGGTGAAGAAGTTACTGCTGAGGCTCTCGGCGGTGCTATGGCTCACAACCAGGTCAGCGGCTGCGCTCACTTCGCATGTGAGAACGAAGACGCATGTCTGGAAGAGATCCGCACACTGCTCTCCTACCTGCCGCAGAACAACGCTGAAAACGCTCCGGCATATGAGTGCACAGATGACCTGAACCGTGAAAACACAGTTCTCGACACAATCGTTCCGGAAAATCCGAACAAAGCATATGACATGTACAATGTCATTACTGAAATCGCAGACAACGGCGAATTCTTCGAATACCAGAAGTACTTCGCACCGAACATCGTTACCGGCTATATCCGTCTGAACGGACAGACAGTAGGCGTCATCGCATCCCAGCCGAAGGCTATGGCAGGATGCCTCGACATCAACTCTTCTGACAAGGCTGCCAGATTCATCAGAACATGTGATGCGTTCAACATCCCTCTGCTGACTCTGGAAGACGTTCCGGGCTTCCTCCCTGGAAGCAGCCAGGAGCACGGCGGAATCATCCGTCACGGTGCAAAGATGCTCTTCGCTTACAGTGAAGCAAGCGTACCGAAGGTTACACTGATCACAAGAAAAGCTTACGGCGGAGCTTACATCGGCATGTGCTCCAAGCACCTGGGTGCTGACTTCGTCTATGCATGGCCGAACACAGAGATCGCTGTCATGGGCGCTTCCGGCGCAGCCAACATCATCTTTGCCAAGGAAATCAAGGCAGCTGATGATCCGGCAGCGAAGCGTCAGGAAAAGATCAAGGAATATGAAGATACAATGATGAACCCGTACATCGCTGCTTCCCGCGGATATGTCGATGATGTCATCATGCCGCATGAAACAAGAAAGTATCTGATTTCCGCATTTGAGTCTCTGAAGGGTAAGCGTGAGAACAAGCCGCTCAAGAAGCACGGAAACATCCCGCTCTAAGGAGGTGCCTGAATGTTTGGTGAACATCTTACAATGGGAGAGGCGAGCATTGTTGCTCTGTTCTCCATTACTGTTGTCTTCCTTGTCCTGCTTCTGATTGCCTACATGATCCAGCTGGTTGCGGCGATCATCAACAAGGCACAGAAGCCCAAGGAAACACCTGCACCTAAAAGCGCTCCGGTAGAGAAAAGCGCACCGGCTGCTCCTGTAAAAGAAGAAAAAGCAGATGACAGCCACCTGGTCGCAGTCATCACAGCTGCTGTAGCAGCCTGCCTCGGAAAAGAACCTGGCAGTTTCGTAGTAAAGAGCATTACTCCGCTGAACACGGAGTCTGACTGGAGCCGTTTATCCAGAACAAGTGCATTACACTAAGGAGAAAAAGAAAATGAGTAAGAAATTTAATATCATCGTCGATGGCGTTGCCCACGAAGTAGAAGTTGAAGAATTAGGCGGAAGCTTTGCTCCTGTCGCACCTGTTGCTGCAGCTGCACCTGCAGCAGCTCCGAAAGCAGCACCTGCACCTGCACCGAAGGCAGCTCCGGCAGCTCCGAAAGCTGCAGCTGGTGCCGGCGATCTGACAGCTCCTCTGCAGGGAACAATCCTGTCCGTTGACGTCAACGCAGGCGACAGCGTTAAGGCTGGCCAGACTGTTGTTGTCATCGAAGCCATGAAGATGGAAAACGAAATCGTTGCACCTGCTGACGGTGTCGTAAAAGCCATTTATGTTAAAAAGGGAGATAATGTTTCTGCCGGTGACCTGTTAGTAGCTTTCAACTGAGAGGTGGCACTAAATGCTTGATATCTTACTGAGATTTTGGGAGAGTTCCGGATTCTCACAGATCTTCGTGTTTGACACAGTTCTGTTCGGAATTCCTCTCCCGGGTCATCTGGTGATGATCCTGCTTGCATGCCTGTTCCTCTATCTGGCAATTCACAAAGGATTTGAACCGTACCTGCTGATTCCGATCGCATTTGGTATGCTGCTGGTCAACCTCCCGTTCGCAAACCTGATGCTGCATCCGGAAGGAGACGCAAAGGGCGGTCTGCTGTACTACCTGTATCAGGGCGTTGACTTAGGTATCTACCCGCCGCTGATCTTCCTGTGTATCGGTGCCGGCACTGACTTCGGACCGCTGATTGCGAACCCGAAGAGCCTGCTGCTCGGTGCTGCTGCCCAGCTTGGTATCTTCGTCACATTCTTCGGTGCAATCGCTCTCGGTTTCACCGGACCGGAAGCCGCATCCATCGGTATCATCGGCGGCGCTGACGGACCTACTGCACTGCTCTTAACCAGCCAGCTGGCACCGCATCTGCTTGGTGCGATTGCCATCGCTGCTTATTCCTACATGGCTCTTGTCCCGGTTATCCAGCCTCCGATCATGAAGGTTCTGACAACGGAAGAAGAGAGAAAGATCAAGATGGAACAGCTCCGTCCTGTCTCCAAGACAGAAAAGATCGTGTTCCCGATCATCGTTACGATCTTCGTCGTACTGCTTCTGCCTGATGCTGCACCGCTGATCGGTATGCTGATGCTCGGCAACCTGGTCAAGGAAGCCGGAATTGTTCCGCACCTCGTTGATGCTCTGCAGAACTCACTGATGTACATCATCTCCATTTTCCTGGGTATGACAGTCGGTGCGAAGGCTTCTGCTGAAATGTTCCTGAGAGCTGAGACAATCAAGATCATCGTTCTCGGCGTCATCGCATTCTCCATGGGTACAGCCGGCGGCGTCCTGCTCGGAAAACTCATGAGCAAGCTCGACGGCGGAAAGACAAACCCGCTGATTGGTGCCGCAGGCGTCTCTGCTGTTCCGATGGCTGCCCGTGTTGTTCAGAAGGAAGGACAGAAGTACAACCCGTCCAACTTCCTGCTCATGCACGCTATGGGACCGAACGTTGCAGGTGTTATCGGATCTGCTGTCGCAGCCGGTATGCTGCTCCTGTTCTTCAAGTAATTCTTAAAAAAGAGCCTGTCTGTTATATGAAGACAGGCTCTTATTGTTTTATAATCAGACAGACGTACTCCGGTTACAGCTGCTGAGATGCGCTGTCTGGATGTTTTGGAAAGGCTTTGCATGGAAAACTTTTATATCTCATTGTCCGCTGTGCTTCCGATGTTTGTGATGCTGCTGCTGGGCGTGTTTCTCAGAAAGAAGAACATCGCGGACAGAAACAGCCTGAATGTGATCAACCAGCTGTGCTTCAAAGTATTTCTGGCTGTGAATGTTTACTACAATATCTACAAGGTGAATATCGCGGAGGTGCTGAACTGGCGGCTGCTGATCACGGCTGTGATCTCACAGTTCATCGTTCTTGGTATCTCAGTCGCTGCGGCTTCGCTCAGTGAAAAAGACAAAAAGAGAAAGGGAGCACTTGCCCACGGCATGTTCCATACGAACTTTGTCATCTTCGGAACGCTGATCGGAACAGCGCTGTGCGGTGAAAACAACATCGGCAGTATCGTGCTGCTGATCGCGATCATCGTGCCGCTGCAGAATGTGCTCTCGGTCGTTCTGCTGGAGAGCTATCGTGACAACTCGCAGTTCTCTCTCGGCAAAACAGTCATGAATGCCCTGAAGAACCCGTATGTCGTCGCGGCGATCCTCGGATTCGCGACACAGCTTCTGCATATTCATTTCCCGGAAATGATTGCGAATATCTTCCGTGATCTCGGAAGGTGCGGAACACCTCTGGCATTGATTGCCATGGGCGGACTGTTCAATTTCGAATCCATTTCCAGCAACACAAAGGCAATCTCCATCGGCGTCATCTTCCGCCTTGTCATCATTCCCGCACTGCTCATACCGGCAGCGGTGATGATGGGTTTCAGGGGAAGCGAACTCGTTGCTCTGATGTGCATCTTCTTCGCACCGTGCGCAACGACATCGTTCAACCTGGCATGCGCGATGGA
>ONSK01000273.1 GCA_900320455.1 uncultured Erysipelotrichaceae bacterium
AGGATACTGCAGGATCTTCTCCTGCATTTCCAGCATTCTCAGATCTTCCATCGAATACTCTGTGAATGTCTTTCTGATGGTATCTGCTTGTCTTGCCAGACGGATCGATGCTTCAAAAGGTACCAGATCGCTTTCTGTCTTTCTTTCTTCCAGCAGTGAAACAAAATGGTGAATCTCTGAACAGAAATCATTTCCGTTCCGATAGGGAACAGTCACTGTATATGGTTCCTGTCCGTTCAGTGTGACTGTATAGGATTCAGGTCTGTGCATATTCTTCATATACACACTTCCCTTTGTGCCTTCGATCCAGCCGTCTGTCGGAAGCGGTCTGTCGAGCCCGGTGATGATCTCTGCCGTGCCGTTTTCATATCTGAGATGCACATCAAGATATGTATCCAGTCCGTTATAGACATTGCCGCAGATTTTGTCCACCTTCATATCCCCTGTGAACAGGTCATCCGGCCAGCTCAGGCAGTACACGCCTACATCCAGCAGTCCGCCGCCTGCCTCAGGCTGTGTCAGATATGTCTTTCCGAAGTATTCTCTGGGAAACGCATAGCAGAACTGTGTCTTTGTATGTGTGATCTCACCGATCAGCCCTTCCTTCAGTTCTTTCTTCAGCTGAATGTATGCAGGTTCTGTACGTGATTTCAATGCTTCCATGAACAGTACATCATTTGCTCTGGCACATTCTGTGATTTCAATCACTTCCTGTTCGTTCAATGCGGCAGGCTTTTCGCATAATACCGGTTTCTTTGCGTTCAGTGCCTTGATGGACCATTCTCTGTGCATATGATGCGGCACTGCCACATACACTGCATCAATATCCGGATCTTTCAGCATCTCCTCATGTGAAAGATATACTTTCTCACAGGGATGCTTTTCTTTGAATGCATTCAGCTTTTCTTCATTTCTGCCGCTGATCGCATACAGCACACAGGTATCTTCCAGTTCCAGAGCTGCCGCGAATCTGTCCGCAATCCTGCCGGCACCGAGGATTCCCCATCTGATCATCTGTTGTTCTCCTTTCAGCACATCATTTTTTATCTGTCATTATCATTCTACCGAAAAACAGGATAATTTCCGAAGATTAAATGATTTCTGTCACAAAATACACAGCAAAGAATCTTTTGTTTCAGATGTTTTTGTTATGATTCCCCGGGAAATATTGCAGGTTCACAGAATGTGACTGTCCGATTGCTTGAGATACGGATCTGCGCCTGTTACGTTACAGGTACGGAGATCACTCACATGAAAATACAGCGTAATCTGATATACATACTTGTTTTCTGCATTGCTTTGAGCATCATGATCATATCTATCGTTCATGATTCAATATGGTTTTTTGAAATCAAAAGCTGGATCACAAATGAAGTGTACCGTACAAACCTGAACAATCTGGCTGTACAGGATGGTGTTCATATTCAGAATCTGATTGATGCATTCCGTTACATTATGAAACGGGAAGGCATCTTTTACTTCGACTATGATATTGTTTTCGGCACAGCAATATTCCAGCTGCTGATACCGTTCATTGCGGCTGTGCCGACATACCGCATTGGTGAATCCAGAAAGAGCATTGATCATTACCGGATCTGCCGTTCCGGTTCGTATTCCGGATTCCTCTGGAAACAAATCCTGACAGAAGCAGGAAGAGCTGCGCTCAGTATCTTTGCGGCATACCTGGCATACTATCTGATCTGCCTTGCATTTGAAAACACACAGGGAGACTGGATCATCCATGAACTGTTTCTGGATATTCTCGGCAATGACTTCTATCATTCCCATCTGCATCTGTATTACCTGTTGGAAGGAACCATCCGCTTCTTCCTGATTCCTTTTGTCTATGCAGTTTTTGCGGAAACTGCCGCTTTGTTCTTCAATGACCGCAAACAGGTGATTCTGTTTCCGTTTGTCTGGTTCTACGGCATCACTGCCATTGCATTTGTTCTGATGAGAATCTTCGGCACATGTTCCCTGTTTCTGTACCTGTGTCCGACAACAATCATGGCAAATGGTGATTATGAGAATCTGAATTCTTTCGCAATGATTGGTGTTCATCTGGTTCCTCTATTGATTTCATGGTTTCTGATCCGCTATGAAACCAGACACAGGGAGATTGTTTAAGCTGATTCCTGCAGGTCACAAAGTGTTAACACCGGATTGCTTGAAATAAGAAACTATGATTGATAAGGTGGAACAGGAGATCATTATGGCTGAATTCGGGGAACTGCTGAGAAAGAAAAGAGAAGAAAAGGGAATTACGCAGAAAACACTTGGAGATGCGGTTTTCGTCACAAGACAGGCAGTATCCCAATGGGAAAACGGAACAAGATATCCTGATCTTCTAACGACAAAGAAACTTGCGGATTATTTTGACTGCACAATTGATGGGCTGCTTGGAGAAGACAGAATGAGTTCCTATGCTGACGTCATGCAGGTAGCCGAAGAGCCGTCAGATGATAAGCTGCAGTTGCTTGTATACGGGATTCTGCTCGCACTCAGTCTGATTGCACTGTCTGTGACTGCATCATATCTGTATATGGAATATGGGGCAATGGAGCTTCCATTCAGGGATACGCTGCTAATACCATATTGTCTTCTGAAGACTTTGTCCTGCATCTTTTGTGTCATCATGTGCAGAACAAAGAACATGAGACCTTCAGTGATTGGAATCACTGTATGTATGATGAATATTCTCTGTGTAATCGAACCCGGAGTTTCATGGAAGCTGTCTAAAGAGTACTTTCTTCTCTTTCTGCAGTTTCTGAAACCAGTCCTTGCCATTCCGACAGTTATCTTTTTCCTCAGAAAAAATATAACAAACCGGATACATGCGGTCATTTCATGCCTTGCAGTGATTGGCGTAAATCTTATGGAATTGCTTACTGCTGTGCTGACAATAATTTCAGTTGAATTCACATTTACCGAGATGAACAGAGTATTCTCTTATATATACATGATCATTCTGATGTCATTGACAATCTGGCAGATTGATCTTCTGACCCGAAAACGGAACAGAGCAAAGGGAGGCGGGTAACCTACAATACGCAAGGACTCCTGCTTATTCATCCATATAAACGTATAAGCGGTTAATTCGTATGATAAAGATAAAATGTTTTTCGGCTGTATTGGGAATTACAGCAGTATATTTACTCGCATATCTTTTATGTTTTTCATTCAATCAGACTTCCTGTTTTCAGGATGTATTGTTTCTGAATATTGGTGTTATGGAAGAGATTGGTCTGTCTGTCCCAAA
>ONSK01000272.1 GCA_900320455.1 uncultured Erysipelotrichaceae bacterium
CAAGCGTATCTCCATCAAGGATACACGCGGCATCATCGATGCAATCCTGAACGGCGATGTCCTCAAGGCTCCGACAAAGAAGATCCCTTACTTCGATTTCGAAGTACCGACAGAACTGCCGGGTGTTGACACAGGAATCCTCGATCCGAGAGACACATACACTGATGCTTCCCAGTGGGAAGAGAAGGCAAAGGATCTCGCAGGAAGATTCATCAAGAACTTCCACAAGTACGAGACAAACGAGAAGGGCAAGGCTCTTGTCGCTGCCGGACCGAAGCTTGACTAAGTGATCCAATGATGAAGATGGTCAGATAATGACCATCTTTTTTCTGTTGTGAGAATATCATAAATGGTGTAAAATTACACCGGAGGTGGTTTCTTTGAAACAAATCATGAAAATCATTATCGGTATTCTCTGTATCGCAGTCGTCGGCTTTGTCGTATCATCTGCTTTGAAAAGCGATTACCGTAAAAAACATGAGGGACACGGCTTTGATTATATGAACGGTTTCTCTACGACGGATTTCAGAGGATATCACGTCTATGACGGAGAAAAGCTTGCAGCGCTGGACCACGCACCGGAATTCATGATCAATGATCCCGATGAGATGCCTGTTCTCGATGGTGCGGAGGCATGTTATCCGCTGTACTGCGCCGCTGCGAAAACCCTCTATCAGAACATCGGAGAAATCGAAGCGGGGACTTCAAAGGAAAAATGCAACGGCCGCATTGTGCAGTTTACCAACACGGTATACGCCTATGAGAGGCTGGTTGACCGTGAAAATGATATTGTCTTTGCCGCAAGACCTTCAGCATCCCAGAAGGAAATCGCGAAAAGCAAGATCGAGCAGATCTGCACTGTTCCGATTGCAAAAGAAGCATTTGTCTTCTTCGTACAGAAAGATAATCCGATTGATAATCTGACATCTGAACAGATCAGAGCCATTTACCACGGCGATATTACCAACTGGAAGGAAGTCGGCGGTAAGAATGAGAAGATCCTGGCTTACCAGAGACCGGAGGATTCCGGCTCCCAGGTCATGATGAAGTATTTCATGGGTGATACTGAACTGAAAGAACCTGAGACGTATGAATACATCGGCGGTATGGGTGATGTGATACGGAGAGTTGCCCAGTATGCGGATGAAAACGGCGCCATGGGATATACATTCAAATACTTCCTGACCGGTCTTCAGCAGGAAAAGAATGTCAAGATCATCAGTATTGACGGTATCGAACCGACTGCCGAAAACATCCGGAACGGTTCGTATCCGGCTGTTGCCAATGTCGTGATGGCATATCTTGCCTCCAATGAGAATCCGAATGTACAGAAGATGATCGACTTCATGCTTTCTGAAGATGGCCAGTATCTTGTCGAAAAGACAGGATATGCGCCGCTCGGTGAAAAAGCGGAAGTGCGCATTGAAAATGAACTTCCTCCATTGAATATCTATACAAATGAGAACGGCCAGCTCACCACCGCAGAAGAAACCTATATTCTGAAGTGGAAGGGAACGGAATACCGCGGCGAGTTCTATTATTACGGAAATATGATGGATGACAAGAATCTCTGTGACAGATACAGCCTGAGCTTCAGAAGGAATGAAGAGCCTTACGAAATCATCCTGCAGATGAACGGAAACAGACTGATCGTTACCGGTTATCTTGGAGGCGACAAATACTCAACTGTTGTCACTGCGCCGCCGTTTGATGACCTGCCTGCCACGGGAACGGAATTCGTTCTCCAATAATCATATCTCTCTGAAATCCGCACATTGATGCGGATTTCCTGTCTATGCTATATTAAGTGCATGAAAAACAGAATCAGACTGATTATCGGCGCTGTTGTGCTGGCAGCTGCGGCATTTATCTTTCTTCATAAGGATCCGACGGTTGAGGTTCCGGATTTCCGCGGACAGACAGTCAGTGACGTGGAAAAATGGTTTATTTCCAAGAGTATTCCGGCATCCGCCATTACATATACATACGGATATGATGATGAGATCGAAGCAGAGCATATCATCTCACAGAGCCTTGAAGCCGGAAGCAGAATGAGCAGGGAAGACAAACTGACCATTGAGATTTCCAAGGGAAAGGCTGTCACGGAGATGGTTTCCGTACCTGATTTCAAGGGAATGACGAAGGAGGAAATCACGGCTTGGGCGGATCTCAGCGGCATTCAGATCACGTTCCGGGAAGAAGAAAGCATTGATATTCCAGAAGGAATATTCGTGAGAGCTTCGGAAGAAACAGGGAAAGAAATGAAGAAGGGCAGTCTTCTGGAAATCGTCATTTCCTCAAGACAGCCGCAGAGACCCACACCGATTCCCGATGACGGAGCGATTCCGGTGCCGACGCCGATCCCCACACCGCATGCGGAAGGATGAAATACATGATGAAAACATCATGTATTTTTTCATAAATTCATGAAATAATTGTTGGAAATTTAATTTATTCCTTTTCAAAGAATGGTTTATGTCAATATTTTGCGGTAAAATAACTGCATATGCGGACAGAAATATCTGTCTTGGGGGTGCCCTACTGTGCAGGGCGTAAAAGAAAGGGGATTTATGAAAACCAGAAAAGTGTTAAGCAGTACACTTGCACTGATGCTTTCTGCGTTCATGGGTCTCGGCAATCTGACTCCGGTATTTGCTGAAAAAGTAAAGGGTACCGAAGTGAATCTGCCGGAAAAGACCAAAGAAGCCAGACATTTTAATGGCGAACGCACAAAGGCTGAAGGTGCACAATTTATCAGCTACAAGGATACGGATCTTGTGCGTGTTTCCATTGTTCTGGAAAAAACACCTACAACCAGGAAGTTTCCAACCAAAGGCATCGCTGCAAACAAGCAGGCGATGAAGTATCGTGATTCACTGCAGAAAGAGCAGGGAACAGTGATTCAGAATATTGAAAAGAATGTTCTGGACGGCGAAAAGATGGATGTCGTATGGAATCTGACTCTTGCGGCAAACATGGTTTCCGCAAATGTTCCATTCGGCAAAATTGATGCCATTAAAGCACAGAAGGGCGTCAAGACTGTTGTAATTGAAAGAAAGTATGAACCGGCGGTTGTCTCTAAGGAAAGTGATGATCCGAACATGGCAACATCCGGTGAGATGATCGGACGTGAGAGCGCCTATGCGAACGGATACACAGGCGCAGGCTCCATCGTTGCAATTGTCGATACAGGTATTGATGACGATCATCAGTCTTTTGATGCGAAAGCTTTTGAGTACTCTATTGGTGAGTATGAGAAAAAGACAGGCAACACTGTTGATCTTCTTGAAAAAGATGAAGTGACAGCTGTTTACAATCAGCTGAACATTGCCCGTTACAGAGAAAGTGTTGACGCGGAAGGAAACGATGCTTCCTTCAAATACAAGGGTGATATTGAAAAACTGTATTTCAGTTCAAAGATTCCCTTTGCATTCAACTATGCGGACAATGATACTGACTTCAACCATGACAATGACAAAGAAGGCGAACATGGATCACATGTAGCAGGTATCGCAGCTGCCAACAGCTACATTCCTGATGAAACATCAGAAACAGGTTTTGCGAACGCACTGAAAAAAGTCTATACACAGGGTGTTGCACCGGATGCTCAGATTCTTGCAATGAAGGTCTTCGGTAAGAAGGGCGGCGCATATGATTCCGATTATATGGCAGCAATCGAAGATGCAATCATCCTCGGAGCTGATTCCGTCAACCTGTCTCTCGGTTCCGCTTCTGCCGGATTCACATCCGATACGGACAGCCTGTATTCTGATCTGCTGGCAGACCTGGAAAAGACTGATACAGTTGTTTCCATCTCTATGGGAAACTCCTACAGCTTCACACAGAATTCCTATATTGGAGTTCCATACAACCATCTGGAAGATGTTAATATGCATACAGGCGGCTCTCCGGGATCTTATACAAATGCGTTCACAGTTGCGTCCATCGACAATAGCGGAACGACTGCCCCGTATATGGACTTCGGCGGTAAAACAATTTTCTATAATGAATCACTGGTGGATGAAAATGGTATTCCGTATGGAAACGAAGCTCTGAACACAATTGCCGGCGAACATGAATTTGTCTATCTGGATTCTTTCGGTGCTGAAGGTGATTTTGACGAAATCGCTGATGTTGTTAATGGCAAGATCGCTATCTGCAACCGTGGCGGTGAAATATCCTTCTATATTAAAGCTAATGAGGCAGCGAAAAACGGAGCGATTGCAGTTGTCATCGCCAACAACGATGAAGGAACGATTTTCATGAACCTGACAGGATATGAATATACAATTCCGGCAGTTACAATCACTCAGGATGACGCTGATCATATCAAGGAAAACGCTGTCAAAAATGCAACTGAAAGCGGAAAAACATATTATACAGGCAAGATTACAGTCGGTGAGGACGTAAAGGTTGAAAAGGGTACAAACGTACCTGCAACAATGAGTGATTTCA
>ONSK01000269.1 GCA_900320455.1 uncultured Erysipelotrichaceae bacterium
AGCCTTTTGTGTCACCGAAATTCACCAGCTCAACGTTTGTCACTTCCATGGTTTCCGTATCCACCGTGATGTAGAGCTCATTCTGTGAATATTCATCACCCATGTCGTTAATGATGCCGAAGCCGTCAGCCGTGCAGTCAAATACGACAGCCTTCGGATCGGTATTGGTACGGTAGATGCAGTGTGCATTGTTCTTGGAATAATCGTCTTTGACAAAGCCTGTTCCCTGCGGCAGGTCAGCGGTTTCGGAAGAAGAATCCTGCTTTGCGGGACGCTCGGCAGCGACGCTCTTGACTGTCATACCGACAGCCAGAGCAACGATCAGGAATACTGCGGAAGCGATCATGACCTTGTTGCGGATCAGCTTCTGGTTCTTGATCTGGTTGCCGTCGACGAGCTTGTCAATTGCCGGTGTCAGCATATTCATCAGAAGGATCGAGAACAGAACACCGTCAGGAAGGTTTGCCCTCCATCTCAGAATCAGCGTCAGGGCAGCGCAGCCGACCGCGAAGATCATTCTGCCGGGGATTGTGATCGGCGTTGTGACCGGGTCAGTCATCATGAATACGGTTCCGAAGAGAACGCCGCCGCTGATGACATTGAACAGCGCGTATGAGATACCGGTGCCTTTGATCAGACCGACGATCAGGCTGAGGCAGAATACGGTAATCAGATATGTAACGGAAAGATGCCAGTCAATATCCTTGCGCCACAGCAGGAATGCGAAGCACAGCAGGATCACCAGCGCGCAGCTGCCGCCGATGACGCTCGGATAGCTGCCGACCATCAGGCCGCCGAAGCCGCCGTAGGCCTTCAGGAATCCGCCGAGATCCGCAATCATCCAGCCCTGGGAGTTCATGGCTGCCATCGGTGTGGCGGATGTGAAGACATCTGCCGTCACCTTTGCGGAGGCATTGGCGGAAAGATACAGCATGATCAGCGCTTCACCGAATGCCGCCGGGTTGAAGATATTCTGGCCGAAGCCGCCGAATACGAGCTTGCCGGCGATAATGCAGATGAACGTCGCGATGATCAGTGAATAATAGCTGACGTCAATGCGTGTAATGCAGGTAAGGATCAGAGCTGTGACCCAGCCATAGGAATGAAGAATATCCTTCTTGATATTCTTGGACTTTCTGAATTTGAAATAAGCGCACTCCGTTAACAGAGCAGTCGCTGTGGAGGCAGCTGTCATACCGACAACACGCAGGCCATACGATGCCCCGAACGCCACTCCGTAGTACACAGCCGCAAACAGCAGCACCGCGAGCAGGCAGAGCGTCAGGTCAAGCATGATGCCTGATGTCGACTGCGTGTTGCGGTAGTTCGGCGAAGGTTTATAAGAGAATTTCATTATTTCTTAGCCTCCTTCTGCCTGTTGGCAACTCTTGTTCTGACGAAGTTCTTTGCCCTTCTGACGTTTTCCGTCACGTCAATCTTGGAAGGACAGATCCATGTGCACATGCCGCATTCGATGCAGTCCATGACGGAGAGCTTCATCAGCTCTTCTTCATCGAAGATCGCTGCCGACATGGCAATACGCACCGGCTGCAGACCGGACGGGCATGTTTCCGTGCATCTGCCGCAGCGCAGGCACTTCACTTCTTCCTTCTCGGTATTCTTCAGCACTGTCAGACCATTATTCGGCAAAGCCACGACGAACTGGTCATTCGGAATGGTTTTTCCCATCATCGGACCGCCGGCGATCAGGAGAACATCCTCTGTTCCGTCCTTGTATCCGCCGCAGGCATCGATGATTTCATGCGCCTTTGTTCCGACCGGAACAACCACATTCTGCGGATTGCGGACAGCGTCGCCGGATACCGTCAGATATTTGTGAGTAATCGGCATGCCGTTGTCAATGGCATTTCCGAGGGCGATTGCCGTGGATGCGTTGTTGAGAATGCATCCGGCTTCGATCGGCAGCTTGTCATAGCGCTTCTTTGTCAGCTGATAGACAAGTGTGCGTTCCCAGCCCATCGGGTACATATCGGGAACCGTACGGATCTCGATCGGTGTTCCCGCGAATGTCTTCTTCAGATCCTCGATCTGTTCCAGCTTGTCTTCCTTGATGGCAACGCAGCCTGCCTTCGCCTTGGACAGCTTGAAAAGCGCCAGGGTTCCTGTCTTCAGAAGCTCAATATTCTCCTCAATATTCTTGTAGTCCGCTGTCAGATACGGTTCGCACTCTACCGCGTTGACAATGAACAGCTCAACATTCTCCGGCTTGAGATATTTGACGTATGTCGGGAAACCGGCGCCGCCGAGTCCCAGCATGCCGGCGTTCTTGACGAAGTCGAGCAGCTCCTCCCAGGAGGCTTTTTCATAATCAAACGGTTCAAACGAACGGACTGCAGTGTGCTTATGATCGTTCTGAATGCGCAGGTGATCAGCCGGCGTCAGTCCGGATGTCATAAACTTCTCAATTGCAGTAACTGTACCGGAAACCGGTGAAAATACAGGCAGATAGAAATGGTCATTTCTCTCCGCGATTTTAGTGCCGACTTTTACTTCATCACCTACCTGAACACAGGGCTTGCACGGAGCGTTTCCGTTCACAAGCGGGATCCAGACTGTATCCGGATCAATTGTCTTTAGAACTTCCTTGTGTTTGGTAAGATCTTTATGTCCGTCAAGGTGATGTTTCATCGGGCCTGTTAAAAGTGACATAGCATGATCCTTCCTTATACTCTCTTGTGAGATTATACCACTATTTGTATAAACTTATGAGTCATTATTAATAAGTTAGACCGATTTGTATATACATGTTATACTTTGCTGGTTATGAGAAGAATGAAGATTGCAGTAATGCTGATGAGTCTTCTGTGCACTGCCGCAGGCTGTACGCAGGAAACAAAGAAAGAACTGACAAAATATTCCAATATGGCGGTGGATGCCGGCTTTGATACGGTGCTCACATATACGGAATTCGGATATGACGTTGAAGCCATGCGGAAGAACTTCGAAACATGCGAGGAAATGTTTTCCTCCTTCAGTGATCAGTTTGATATCTACAACAGCTTTGAAGGTCTGAACAATCTGAAGACGATCAATGACAATGCCGGCGTGCAGCCGGTAAAGGTCAGCGCTGACATCATTGAGATGCTCAAAGACGCAAAGCTGTTCTACGATCTTTCCGATGGTGCCTTCGATGTCACGATCGGATCGCTTCTGAAGGTATGGCACAATTACCGGGAAGCCGGCATGGCCGCAAATACCGAAGGGAAAGAAGCCGCAGTGCCCTCTGAAGCGGAGCTGAAGGAAGCAGCCGCGTATTGCGGCTGGGATAAAATCATCATCGATGAAGAAAACCAGACGGTATTCATCACCGATCCCCATGTATCACTTGACGTCGGCGGTATCGCCAAAGGCTTCGCCGCGGAAAAGATCGGTCAGAAGATAGAATCAGCTGCTGAAAGCTATGCCAATATCAATGCCGGCGGAAACATCCGCACCGTTCACAGCAAAGCGGACGGCACACCGTGGAATATCGGCATCCAGGATCCCGACAGCGGCACATACGCAGTCATCGTTTCCATGGATGGTTCATTATCCTTTGTCACCTCCGGCGATTATGAGCGCTACTATACCGGCAGCGACGGGAAGCGGTATCACCACATCATCGATCCTGCCACGATGTATCCGGCAGATTTCTACCGCAGCGTTTCCATCGTTACCGAGGATTCAGCAGCTGCCGATGCCCTCAGCACGACGCTGTTCTGTCTGAGCATCGAGGACGGAAAAAAAGTGCTCGCGGCTTATACGGAGCACTCCGGCAAGGCGGCAGATGCCGTCTGGCTGATGGAGCCTGACAAGGCACAGGGTAAAACAGAAAAAGCCGGCAGTCTGGTATATGCGTATACCGCCGGCCTTGAAGGAAAAATCATGCATTGAGAGCTTTCACGTGAAAGCTCTTTTTTCATATATGAAGGTCGAATTCCTCCGGTTTGAAATGCGGGCAGCAGCTCTCCTTTGTGGAGATGACAGCTGAGGCAAGCCTCGTGCCGATCCCGCAGGCTTCGGAAAGATGTTTTCCGTATGTCAGTCCGGCTGCGACACCGGCAAAGAAGGCATCGCCGGCACCGGTGGTATCAATAACGTCCGTCTTCTGCGGCGGACAGATTCCATCACCGCTTTCATCGGAATAGACAGCTCCCTGCTCTCCCATGGTGACAACCATTGAACGGAACCCCGCCTTTCTGCGGCGTTCGCCGATCATACCGCACAGTTTTTCTGCCCCGATGCCTGAATAGTCTTCGGAAAACAGCATGCCTGTCTCCTGGGAGTTGCACACGACGCAGTCCGTTCTGCGCAGAAGGCCTCTTCTCTCCATGGCGATGGACATGTTGGATACCACGCCGTAGATCTTCTTTCCGAAGCGTTCCGCGTATTCATAGATCTTCATCAGAAGATCCTTGTCCATATCCACTTCAACGACTACCGAATCCGCTTTGGAAAAGATTTCCTCTCCGCATTCATCAATGATTTCCGAAATTGCGCTGAGATCCGGGCGCTTTGAAATGGATGCCGTGACATCGCCGCTGTTGTCAAAGATGGCAAGCCATGTGCCAAGTCCGTCTTCCGTCCGGCGGATATAATCCGTGTTTACACCGTGTTTCTGCAGGTGATCGATGACATCGGTGCTGATGCCGCTTTCATCCACCACGCTGACAAATGTCGGCTTCAGTTCAAGATTGGCAATATCTTCTGCCACATTGCGGGAAACGCCGCCATGCACCTGCACGACATTACCGACATTTCTTCCGCCGGGAATATACTGTGTTTCCGGATATCCCTTGATATCCACAAATACCGCTCCGAATACAACAATGCCCATGTTTGTCTCCTTTTTCAGATAATCTGGAAAATATAGAATTTCAGATATGAGGTTTCATCCATTGTCCAAAGGATCGGATGATCGCTGTTCTGCTGGGTGACGGAGATCTGTTTCAGCGTCACGCCTGCTTCCAGCGCGGACTCTCTGAGCATCTGCTCAAAGAGCGGTGTTTCCATATAGCGGGAACAGGAACAGGTCGCGAGATACCTCCCGCCCCGCTGCAGTTCCATCGCTTTCCTGTTGATGCGCCTGTATCCGCTGTAGGCGTGATCGACCGTCCTTCTGGATTTGGTGAAGGCCGGCGGATCGAGAATGATCAGATCGAACTGTCCCGGTTTCACTTCATCCAGATACTCAAACACGTCCGCCTGGATGAATTCCATCCGCTCACTGAGACCGTTGAGCGCGGCATTGCGCTCTGCTGTGGAAAGCGCCTGGCGTGAAACGTCCACCGCCGCGGTATACACAGCCCCGCCGAGCGCTGCGTTCAGGGCAAATCCCCCGGTATGCGTAAAGCAGTCCAGCACCCTCTTTCCTGCGGCGATATTCCTTATCAGCATGCGGTTGCTCTTCTGATCCAGGAAGTAGCCTGTCTTCTGGCCGTATTCCGTATCGACAACGAGCTTCAGGCCGTTTTCCGAGATGATCGTCTCGGTCGGAAAGGAAGCGCTGTTCCAGGGTCCTTTGTACTGTTCAAGGCCTTCCTTGAGGCGTGAGGCGATATCATTGCGTTCATAAATGCCGGCAATGGGCACCGGATCATCTCTGAATTCATCCAGCAGAGCTTCATAGATGATCTTCTTTCTCTTCTCCATGCCGGAGATGGTGATCTGGGTCACCAGGATTTCATTGAAGCGGTCGCAGATCACACCGGGAAGACCGTCTGCCTCGGAAAAGATCAGACGGCAGTTCGTCAGATTGTCTCTGACTGTCGTGCGGCGGTAATCCACGGCGGCTCTGATACGGCGGCGCAGGAATTCCTCATTGATTTCCTCATGAGTGCGGCTGAGGATTCTGACTGCCACATGACTGCAGTCAGACCAGAAGCCGGTGCCGAGGTATTCCCCTTCTTCCGTGAGGATATCCGCCGGTTCCCCGTCCTGCACATCTTCATCATTACGGATGAGATTGTTTCTGTACATCCACTGCTGTCCGCGCTTCAGAAAGCCGGCGCCTTTTTCATCAATGATCACTTCGGGATATTTCTTCATAGACGTCCTTTCCGCTTTCAGCTGTTCTGATATCTCGCGCGGCATTCAGCGATGATCTGTGCCGCCTTTTCCTTATGGTGATACGGTCCTGTTTTGACTTCGATTCCCTGCAGGACCTTGTAGTTGTCAAAGAAGTTCCGGATTTCCTCCAGCTCGAAAGCCGGCAGGTCGGACAGCTCATGCACGTTGTCATAGCGCGGATCGCAGTCTACGACGGAAATCAGCTTGTAGTCAATCGCGCCGTTGTCGATCATTTCAAGGTATCCGAGCACCCTGGCCGGTACCGTGCATCCCGGGAATGTCGGATCCTTGCATATCACGAGAATATCCAGCGGGTCTCCGTCTGGTGCCAGCGTGTTCTCGATGATTCCGTATTCTGTCGGATAGATCATCGCTGAATAGAGCACTCTGTCAAGACGGATTCTTCCGGTCTCGTGATCCAGTTCATATTTATTGCGTGAATTCAGGGGGATCTCAATCAGAGCATCCACCACAATATCCTTGTTTTCCATCTGTGTCTCCTCC
>ONSK01000267.1 GCA_900320455.1 uncultured Erysipelotrichaceae bacterium
ACTAAGGAGGAAGTCAGAAAGCTTCCTGCCATGGACTGGGTCAGAGTGCTGGCATTCAATGAAACCGGAAGAGCATGGCTGAAGGAACAGAGAGAAAACGAAGTCCGCTTTGTGACAAGATTTGCGGAAGTCCCCTGGCCATGGCGTTCTCTTGAATACCGCACGACGCAGATGTACACCAGCGTCATGCCGGAAGACAAAAGAAAAGACCTCCTGTTGCAGGAGATCTCACATGCCGTTTACGTCAGATGAGACAGCACGTCTCATCTTTTCTTATTCTTCAGGCAGAATTGCGTTTGTGTAGACCTTGTTGACGTCTTCCACTTCATTGAGCATATCCATCAGCTTCTTGTATGCGTCAATGTCTTCCTGCTCTGTCAGAGTGACATACTCGTTCGGCAGCATTGTTGTTTCGCATGTTGCAAATTCAACATCTGGAATCAGCTTTTCGATTGTTTCCTGTGCCTTGCCGAAATCCTGGAAGGATGTCTTGACTGTCATATCACCGTCTTCAACTGTGATATCCAGAACGTCGACTTCCGCTTCCATCATCGCATCCAGCATAGCCTCTTCATCATCATATGTGAAAAGGAACAGACCTACGTTCTCATAGTTGTAGGATACGCCGCCCGCGTTGACCAGCTTGGCACCATGGCACTTGTTGAAAGCAGTCTTGACGTTTGTATAGGAACGGTTTGTGTTGTCTGTCAGGCAGTCAACGATGACTGTGCTGTTGCCCGGACCGAATCCTTCATAGCGTGCTTCGTCATAGCTTTCGTCGGAGCCGCCCTTTGCCTTTTCAATTGCTCTCTTGATAACATCCGCAGGAATCTGGTTGGATTTGGCTTCTGCGATCTTTCTCTTCAGTGCAAGGTTCATATCCGGGTCAGGGACGCCGCTCTTCGCTGCGATATACAGCTCTTTTCCGAATCTAGAATACAGCTTGGATTTGATGGCTGCCGTTTTTGCCATAGAGGCCGCACGGACTTCATGTGCTCTTCCCATAATAGATACTCCCTTCTTATCTTCTTTTAAAAACCACAGAGTATTATAGCAAAAGCATGCGTTCTTGTGAACTGTGATTCTCTTTTTCATTCTTCACACAATGTTCAGATTCATTCCACCTGTATTTCAGCGGCAGACAGTAAAGTACCAGTATAAGAAAGCGGGATGATACAGATGTTCAGAAAAGCACTGATGATACTGACAGCGGGAATGATGACAGCGGTTCTGACCGGATGCGCTCCGGTGAGCGAGGAAAGCCAGACAGAAACAGTGATGGGAACGGTTTCCTCCGTCACAAACGGAAGCGCTGTGATAGATACATATGATGAAAACGGAAAGCCTGAGAAGATGACGATTTCCTTCTCTGACCACGTCACGGTAATACGCGATGGATGCACGATCCGTCCCTCTGAGCTGAAAAGCGACGACAGGCTGATGATCGTCACGCACGAGGGCGATGTCAAAGCAGCCCAGGTGCTGACGGAGCCGGATAATGAAATGATGATGGACGATTCTTTCGGACAGCCGGGCAAATGAAACGGCTGTTTTTATTTGCAGTTGTGATACAATGAATAAAAGAACACCGAGGACTATCAATCATGGCTACATACGTAATCAGTGATCTTCATGGATGCAAGGAAGAATTTGATCAGATGCTCGACCAGATCGGTTTCAATGACTGGGATGAGATGTGGATCAACGGCGATATCTGCGACAGAGGCAGACTGTCCATTCCCCTGCTTCAGGAGATCATGACCTATGACAATATGCATCTGATCTTCGGCAACCACGATGTCTGGCTTGCCAGATATATCCAGGAGCTGATCGATGCAAAAAAAGACAATAACTCAGTGGATATGACGGAGGATATGATGTGCTGGCTTCACTACAACGGCGGATACGGAACCATGGACCAGTTCATGGATCTGGATTTCCCGGAATGCTACGACATCAAGCTGTATCTGGAAGACAAGCTTCTCTACAAGAAGCTGAAGGTCAACGGCAGGAAGTTCCTGCTCGTCCATGCCGGGCTTCCCGAGGATTTCGATCCTGCTGAGACACATTTATCAGAGATTCCCGAAAAAATCCTGATCTGGGCGCATATCGGTCTCGATGACAACCCGCTGACTGATACCACACTGATTGTCGGACATACACCGACATTCACCTACGGTCCTGAATTTGACGGAAAGATTGCCCATGGCAAGGATGATACGATTCTGCATATTGACTGCGGATGCGTATACGGAAGAAGCCTCGGATGCATCCGTCTGGATGACATGCAGGAGTTCTACGTTCCAAGCACTTATAACAGAAGATAAACAGGCACAGCCTGTTTTTCTTTAGACCAAAAAGAAAAGGCACCCTTGCGGGGGTGCCTTGTGTCATTCATGTCAGATGCTTGCTTTGACAAGTTCCTGAACTTCTTCAGCTGTGTCGCAGCAGACAGCCTTTTCAGCCATCTCCTTCATTGCTTCATAGCTGAGTCCGTTGATCATCTTGCGGGCACGCAGGATGCTTGTTGCACTCATGGAGAATTCATCCAGTCCGAGTCCGAGCAGTACAGGAGCTGCGATTTCATCGCCTGCCATCTCACCGCACATACCGCACCACTTGCCATTCTTGTGAGCGCCGTCGATTGTCATCTTGATGAGTCTCAGGATGGACGGGTTCAGCGGCTGGTACAGATAGGATACGTTCTGGCTCATACGGTCAGCAGCCATGGAGTACTGGATCAGGTCGTTTGTTCCGATGGAGAAGAAGTCTGCATACTTGGCAATCTGATCAGCGAGAACTGCAGCTGCCGGGATTTCGATCATGCATCCGACTTCAACGTCATCACCGACTTTGACGCCTTCAGCGATGAGTTCAGCGCGTGCGTCTTCATAGCACTTCTTCGCTTCCTTGAACTCGTTGACTGTAGCAATCATCGGGAACATAATGCAGAGCTTGCCGTATGCGGAAGCACGGAGCAG
>ONSK01000265.1 GCA_900320455.1 uncultured Erysipelotrichaceae bacterium
AAAATCGTTTCACCAGGATGAATCAGCAGGTCAGCGGATAAACCAAGTTTGTTTGTTACCATGATAATCAGCAACTCCTTTCATAATGACCTCAGTGATATTGATGGCGCTGCCGTCATCGGACAGAGCGAATATCAGACGGATGTTTGCGTTCACACGAAGTGACCAAAGTCCTTTGTCATTTCCTTTCAGCGGCTCAGGGTGCCCCAGAGAAAGGGACAAAAAGTCTTTGAATGTACTGGATGCTTCAAGGCGGTCAATGTGTTTCTTTATGGATCTTACCCATTCGGGAGAGATTCTTTTTTTCATCTCGTCGTAGTTTTGAAATACTCTCTTAACATTGTCATTTGCGTAAGAAATCTTCATTGTTTCCTCCGTAAAATGACAGTTAACCAAACGGCTAACTGTCATTACTATAGCATTTGTCAACCTTCTGCTCAAGGTGTTCATATATCTTATTTGCAGAATTAACAGATTTTATTTTTTTCATCACAAAAAACGAGATGGCTTTAAAGAGTTATCTCAGAATGGCTGTAATGGCAATGACAGAACAAAGCAAAAAACGTATCTGCCATAAATGACAGATACGTTTTCATATGTTCAGATCAGTGTTCTTCCATGTAGCGCATCATGGCTTCAGCAGCCTTCTTGGCAGCTTCTGCGGCATGTACGACAGTCAGAGGTCCGGTAACGACATCACCTGCGGCGAATACACCGTCTACGGTTGTCATACCGTTTTCATCAGTGATAAGCAGTCCTTTGCTGGTGCCTTCAAGATGTTCCGTACTCATGATCAGCTTGTCCTTGGGACCCTGGCTGATGGCAATGATGACAGAGTCAGCCTTGACCAGTTCTTCGTTGTCCTTGATGCCGGTCAGATTGCCATCCTCATCAAGAATGGAATCCGAGAAGATCGGGCCTTCCGGTGTGATGCGGCGGATCGTCTTGCCGTAGATGAACTCCGCGCCATCGAGTTCTGCGTAGGACATCTCATGAGAGCTTGCGGTCGCGTGATTGTCTCTTGAGAACAGCATGACCTTCTCAGCGCCGTTGCGGAATGCGGTACGTGCAACGTCCATTGCGACGTTGCCCATGCCGATGACAGCGACAGTCTTGCCAAGCTCATGGTGTGTCGGATTTTCAAGATAGGAAATGCCGAAGTGAACGGTTGCCAGTGATTCTCCTTCAATGCCGAGGGTATTCGGTCTCCAGACACCTGTACCGACAAAGATCGTGGAATAACCGTCACGGAACAGATTATCAATTCGCAGTGCTCCGCCGATGGTTGTATTCAGTCTGATCTGCACGCCGAGTCTCTTCAGCAGCTTCTGGTAGCGGTCAAGAAGGGACTTCGGAAGTCTGAAGTCAGGAATGCCGTATCTCAGCATGCCGCCGATTTCATTCTTTCTCTCAAAGATCGTGACATCATATCCGTTTCTTGCCAGAACGATGGACGCTGTAAGACCTGCCGGACCGGAACCGATGACCGCAACCTTCTTTCCTTTTCTCTCAATGTTTTCCGGACGGTATCTGTCAAGATAGCCGTCGGATACAAACTTCTCGATTTCATAGAACTGCACCGGTGTTCCCTTGCGTCCAAGGACGCAGTGTCCGCGGCACTGTGCCTCGTGGTTGCACACGATGGCGCAGATCGCACTCATCGGGTTGTTCATGAACAGTTTTTCGCCTGCCTCCATGACCTTCTTTTCCCTGAACAGCCTAATGATTTCCGGAACAGGGGTATGGATCGGACAGAACTTTGAACACATCGGCACTTTGCAGGTTAAACACCTCTGTGCCTCGTTTTCAATATGTATGGGCATATGATATTTCCTCCGCTGGTATCTGATTCTATGATAGCGCACTGCAACTAATTTTTGGAAAGATTTCGCACATAGAAACGTTCCCCAAGGGAACGCATACTGAAGGTGCGTAAAGACACGCAGGGAGGATATGAATGGCAAAATATGAATTCTTCAGTAAAGCACCTGAATTCGACAACGAATGGGACAAATTTCAGTACTACATGAAAGACGTTCTTCATGAAGATGTGAAAGACGCTGAAGAGGCAATGGCGCTGATGATCTCACTCGGTGATCTGGTCGCGGATGTGTCCGGGTACCAGAGACCTGAATCAGAATGTGATCCCGCGAGGATGTCATAGGAGAAAAACATGGGAAGAAGAAAGAACAATCCGGAGCTTGTACAGGAACTGATCGACGGCAGATAGGACATGGACCAGGAAGAATTTGAACAGAAAAAACTTCTCACTCAGCCAGAGTGATATGTTCAAAGTGGCCCGTGTCATTGACGGCATGGAAGCTGAATGGATCAATGATGATGAGGAAGACGAGGGCTGCACTGCCTGCGGCAATCCTGCCTATCCCCACTGCAAAACCAGCTGTCCGATGTTTGATGACTGAGCACAGATCAGACATTTGAAGCAGAAAAAAACTCTTTGCGGAATTCGCAGAGAGTTTTTCAGTTTTTAATTTACTAAGAAAACCGTCCAGAAAGGCCGTGCCTTCAGGCACGGGATGAATGGCGCAATATAGAAAGTATTATTCTTTTGTA
>ONSK01000307.1 GCA_900320455.1 uncultured Erysipelotrichaceae bacterium
TCTTCCTGATGAAGGATCAGGATGAATTCCATCTGGACCTGAAGAAGCTGCGCATCCGCGGCGAATTCCTGCAGAGAATCATCAAAATCGGTCTGCCTGCAGGTCTGCAGGGTATGGTATTCTCCCTGTCCAACGTTGTCATTCAGTCGGCTGTCAACAGCTTCGGTGCCGACTGCATCGCCGGTATGACCGCGGCCCAGAATTTTGATTTCATCTCTTACTGTCTGCTGAACGCGTTTGCCCAGACAGTTGTGACATTCACATCCCAGAACTACGGCGCACGTGATGCCTCCCGCTGCAAAAAGGTATGGCGTATCGGCATGGCCATGGGACTTGGCATTGATCTGATCCTGCTGTTTGCGATGGTTTCCGGCCGACATGTTCTGATCAGACTGTTTACATCCGATCCGGAAGTCATCCGCTTTGCCATGTACCGCTTTGAATATGCTCTGCGTGTTCATTTCCTCTGCGGCACATACGAGATCACGGCAGGCGCATTGCGCGGTATGAACCGTTCCATGGTTCCGGCTGTCATCTCGGTGCTTGGAACATGTCTTGTCAGACTGCTGTATGTCTTCTTCGTCTTCCCGATGTATAACACTCCGGCTGCCCTGATCCTGGTTTATCCGATTACCTGGATCATTACATGCATTGCTATGAACGGTGCGTATTACATCGCGGTAAAGGATATGGAACAGCAGTTCAGTTACAGTATTGAAAACGGAAAGTGAGAACATCATGAAAAAACTTGGTTTTGGCTTCATGCGTCTTCCCGTGAAGGAAGATGGTTCCATCGACAATGAAACACTCAGAAACATGGTTGATTATTATCTGGAACACGGGTTCACGTATTTTGACACATCTTATGTCTACCATGGCGGCAGAAGCGAGACGGCAATCAGGGACACGCTGACATCCAGATATCCCAGGGAAAGCTATATCCTGGCTTCCAAGATGCCGACATGGAATGTATACAAGACAGAAGATGTCAGAAGGTACTGTGAAGAACAGCTGGAAAAGACAGGCGCAGGATATTTTGACAACTACCTGATGCACATGCTGACTGAAGCGGACTATGAAAGAATGGTGGAGATCGGCGCTTTCGATGAATTCAAAAAGCTGAAGGAAGAAGGAAAGATCCGTCATATCTGCTGTTCCTTCCATGATACAGCTGACGTACTGGACAGAATTCTCGATGATCAGCCCTGCATTGAATCCGTGCAGATTCTTCTGAACTACGCGGATATCGCTGATCCTGATCTGACGGTCAGAGAAGCATATGAAACGATCGTAAAACACAACCGGAATGTCATCGTCATGGAACCGGTCAAGGGCGGTGAACTGGTGGATATTCCTTCTGAGATTGAAGATATGTTCAAAGCAGCGGATCCTTCCATGTCCAATGCGTCCTGGGCAATCCGCTCCATGGCATCTCTGCCGAATGTCATGGTCGTGCTTTCCGGCATGAGCACAATGGATCAGATCATTGACAACTGTTCCTATATGGAGAACTTCGTGCCGCTGAATGAGGCGGAAAAGGAAATGATGAAGAAGGCGGGAGATGTCTTCTTCAAAGAACCGCCGATCAATTATCACAAGGCTGTCGTCGTCAACCCGAAGGTAAAGACTTTCCTGGCGCTGATGAACAACAGACTTGTATTCGCGATTCCGCACGGCTGGCAGGATGCGATGTACAATTCCTACTGCACAAGAGCGGGAAAGCCTGCGGATCTCCTGAAGGAAGAAACAGATCCCATTGTCATCGACGGCCTGAAACAGGCAATCGCATCATACGAAAAGGGATGAATGCATTGAACACTGTCTGAAAAGGCAGTGTTTTTCTGATACTTTCAGAACAGAGAGGGTACAATAATAAAAAGAGATTTTTGGGATGAAAAAGAAAAAAACTAAAGAAAGAAAGCTTTCAAAAGAAGAACGCAAAGCCATCCGGTATGAAAAAGCGATGTCCTGGCTGTTTGAGGAAGGAAACTACGGGAAGAAACATCTGCTCAGCCGATACAGAAAACACATGAACCTGCCTCTGGAAACGGCTGCGCAGGATCTGCAGGAATGGGGAATTCTGTATTCGGAGGCAGACAGAACATCTGAGGCTTATGAACGGTTTCTGCGTCTGAACAAAGAAATTGATTTTGAATATCAATACCGCGGCATCATCGAAACAAGTGATGACATGTTTTCGCATATTGACGGATACACTTCCGGAGGATTCGCATACGGCACATCCTGGCAGGAAATCGGAATCGATCCTTCACTTCCTTATGAGGAGAAAGTCAGACTGTATGCGGAACAGATGAACATCATGACTGAAGAGCAGGAGGATCTGCCGTTCTGAGCATCATTTTTCTGTCTGAACGAAAACCCGGATCAGACTACAGCGGAGTAAATGGGTGTTAAGCAGGATCATTCGGGTAATCGTGATCATCTGCGGCATTTGCGTCTGAGAACTGTAAAGGAAATGTGCCTTGGAAAAACATTGATCTGCCTGCGTCGGTTTCCGCGCTTCTGTATCTCGCTGCGAATGCAGTGTGAGAACAGAAGTTTTTCTTTGAAAATATATTTAGGTACCTTGACAAAAAGAATCGTTTCTTTTATATTGATGATGCACTAAATCAAGGTACCTAAGTATTTAAAGGAGGCATTATGAACAAAGAAGAAATGAGAAACTGCCCGCAGTGTGAAAATAACTGCCCCGAAGATGATCTGAGATGCGGCAGAGGAAGAAGATACTTTTCTGAAGACGGTGAGGAAATGATACATGAAGGGCATCATGGTCCGCATGGAGAAGGAAGGCATCACCCCGGACCGCATGATGGTGGAGAAAGACCGCACTGCGGAAGAGGCGAAGGACATGAAGAAAGAAGACCGCATCCGCCGCTGGATCCTGAACGTCTGGAAGATCTGGTAAGAATGTGCGCGAGAAAGATGCATCATGAACGCCATGGTCATTACGGATCCACCCAGGATGACATTATTCGTATTCTGAGTGAGAACGGCGGTACGATGGGACAGAAGGCACTGCAGGAACTTCTCCACGTACGTCCTGGTTCCATCAGTGAGATCCTTGCCAAGATGGAAGAGAAAGAACTGATCGTCAGAACGAAAGACGCAGACGACAGACGTGCATCTCTGATCACCCTGAAGGCAGACAGTCTGCCGGAAAGGGAACGTCCGGATTTCTTCGCTGCTCTCAGTGAAGAAGAAAAAGAACAGCTGAAGACGCTGCTGAAGAAGGTACTTCAGAATCGGATTCCTGAATGACAGAAATACAGGAGGCAGACTGCGGTCTGCCTTTTGTATTTTCAGTCATGATAATTCGCAATGTTTGAGTCGATGATCTTTTTCAGCGTTTCGTTTTCTTTATAGCTTCTTGCGTACAGGATGCTGTAGAGAACATTGAGTGTAAAGGAGAAGCATTCCTGGGAATAGAAGGATGCGATGTTGTCTGACTGAGTCATTGAAAAATTCACTCAGACTATTGACCGTTCCCTTAGGGAACGGTCGTATGGTATTCACAGAAGTATGCTTGCGTCAAAAAGGAGAAATAAGATGAAGAAGATTATCAGAATAATGCTCTGCGTGATGATGACTGTCTTTCTCAGCGGATGCATGAAAACAGAAGTGACATACAATGTTTCTTCTGACGGGAGTGTTGAGGGATCAATGAAATTCCTGATGGCGGAAAGTTTTCTGACACAGGATGGTTCAGACCTTGATCAGACACTGGAAGAGATGAAGACATCCTTCCTGAAAGACAGTCCCGGGGCAAAGGGAGAAATCATCAGAGAAAAGGACGGGGACACTGCATATGCCGGTGTAAAAATCACCGGAATGAAAAGTGAAGATATCAAAGCGGTAAAAGAAGGAAATCAGCTTGTTCTGGAAGTGCCGGTCAGGGATGTGGAGAACAGCATCGCCGGCGGCAGCGGAATGGATACCTCGTCCATCACACCTGCGCAGCTGAAGAGCTTCGGATGCAGCGCTGTCATGATCATCAATATGCCTGCCAGCGTCGAAAGCAATTACGGAACTGTGGAAGGAAAGAAGGTCACGGTGGATCTGTTGAGTCTGCCAGCGGAAGCGGAGACGGTCCGTGTCACATGCGCAGCCGGCGGCGGATTTCCGCTGTGGATCATCGCTGCGGCTGCGGCTCTTGCCGGTGCAGCAGTGTTCTTCTTCAGGAAAAAGAAGGACTGACAGAATATCAATTGCATGATACGGAAGGAACCTGACAGAGGGTTCCTTTTTACTTTATGCTGGAAAATATCAGATAATATGAGATAATCCTGTTAGTTAGTTAGCAATAACTAATTTAGAACAGGAAGAAATATATGGAAGAAAAGAAAA
>ONSK01000264.1 GCA_900320455.1 uncultured Erysipelotrichaceae bacterium
CCACGGTATCCCCATCCACTTCAAACACGCCGTCTTCAATGACGCGGATCTCATCCTCAACAACATCCGTCTCATCCCAGATCTCGCCGACGATCTCTTCCAGAACGTCTTCCATCGTCACGACACCGAGCGTTCCGCCGTATTCATCGGTAACGACCGCAAGGTGCTGCTGGGAGTCACGCAGCAGTGAGAGAACTGCTGGCAGCTTCATTGTCTTGTAGACAAAGTACGGCTGCATCAGCAGTGAACGGATATCGACATCGCGCGTATCAACTGCCGCGCGCAGATAGTGATTCAGTGAAAGAATACCGATGACGTTGTCAATGCTGTCCTCATAGACAGGAATTCTGGAGAACGCGGATTTGCTGATGGTATCCAGAATTTCCTCTTTGTCATCATCAATATCGATCGCGAGAATATCAACTCTTGCCGTCATGACTTCCGATACGGAAGTATCCGCAAAGTCAATTGCAGCATTGACCAGCTCGGAAGAATCCTCATCAAGGACCTTTTCATCCTCAGCTGTATCAATGATGGAATGCAGTTCTTCAACAGCCGCATCCGCATCATCAATGACTTCACCCTTGATTCCTGATGTGACCAGATCAACGAGCTTTACAACGACCCATGTAATCGGACGAAGCACGACCATAAGGAAGCGCATGATGCCGGAGAACGCGATGGCAAATGTCGTGGCATTCTTCTTGGCTGTGATCTTGGGAATCGTTTCACCGAAGATAATAACGGCAATCGTGATCACCAGCGTGGAAACCCATGTATATTCTTCTCCGAGTGTTGTCAGCACAAGAACTGAACCAAGAGAAGAAGAAGCGATATTGACCAGGTTGTTGCCAACCAGGATCGCAGATAAGGCATCATCGAAACGGTCAACGATCTTCATCGCTCTTTTCGCGCCTGTATTTCCTTCCTCCATGGCATTTTCCAGACGGACCCTGCTGCAGGAGCTGTAGGACATTTCCGAAGCTGAGAAGAAGCCGGAACAGAGCACACAAATAACGATCAGTACAATCATGATCTGCGGGGTCATTCTTCCTCACCTCCCCGTTCTTCCACTCTTACGGTCAGACGGATGATTCTGTTCTGTTTCATGATCTGCACCGCAATCACGGTATTGAGGTAACGGAAGGAATCTCCTTCCTTCGGAATACCGGAGAAATTCTCATAGGCGAGTTCGCTCATGATCTTGTTGGTGACGCGGTCTTCCTCTTCATCGTCATAATAGATGCCGAGTTCATCCAGCACATCCGTCACAAGCAGGTCTGCGTCAACGCTGTAGACATGGTCTGTGATCTCGGCAATGTTCTCCACTGCCCTGTCATCCTCATCCCAGATCTCACCGACGAGCTCTTCCAGAATATCTTCAACCGTTACAATACCCAGCGTTCCGCCGTAGTTGTCTGTAACAACAGCGACATTGAGCTTCTTCTTGGACATTTCTGTCAGAAGACCGTCAATCTTGGCAGACTGATGAACAAAGAACGGCTTGTCAATCAGAGCACGGATATCCTTGATGGATCCGTTTTTCAGGTAACTGCGGATATATTTGCGGATCTGCAGGACACCGATGATATGGTCAATGGTGCCTTCATATACCGGCAGACGGCTGTGATTGCAGTTCTTGATCACGGCCAGGATCTCTTCCTGCGGCATCTTCACGTCAATGGCAGTCAGATCCACACGGCTGGTCAGAATGCTTTCAACAGTCACATCCTGGAACTGCAGCGCGGAAGAGATCAGGTCGCCCTGTTCCTCATCCAGCGTGCCTTCCTTGGTCATATCCTCAATGATGTCATACAGCTCATCTTCCGTAACCGTCACGTCGCTGTCTCCCTTTGTGAGAGAAGAAACCGCATTTCCGATGAATGTCAGTATCGCCGCAGCCGGCTTCAGAAGAATCATCAAAAAGCGCATCAGCCCCGCGGTTGCGAGAGAAATGCGCTCACAATACTTTCTGGCAATGCTTTTCGGCAGCATTTCGCCGAAGAAAAATACCACAAGTGTTGTGATAATCGTGGAAACGGTAACTGCTGAGACTCCCCAGTACTTTGTTACATTGACTGTTACGACAGACGCTGCCGCAATATGCACAATATTCGTGCAGATCAGAATCGTCGTAATCGCATTCTCAAAGTTGTCAGTCACATACAAAGCTTTTTCCGCATTATTTCCGCCCTTTTCCGCAAGCGCTCTCAGTCTTGTCCTGGAAACAGATGAAAATGCGGTTTCTGCCATAGCAAAGAACATCGCTGCCCCAACAAGCAGAATGACTGTAAATATCCAGGATATTCGCGTACCGTCGTCCATATAGGAATATCACTCTCCTCTAGTACTTAATAGCGTTATTATTGCATATCATCCATTGTAATTCAAGGTGTCTGCATACATCTCGGATTGCGCAGAAAATAAAAAAGCAGTCATTCTTTCAAACAGATGACTGCCTTCGATTCAGCTGTAAATACAGTTCAGATTACCCTTGTAAATCCCGCCAGTCTCTGACAACGATTCGGTTCAGACACTGGTTGAACAGCTTTTCATATTCCGGTCTGTACTTTTTCGGACAATCCATTCCGAAGCGCCACATCTGACCTCCGCACAGGAGATATGCGTCAGCGAAGAAACTTGCGTCGGTCATATAACTGACTCTTGCGTATATTCCGTTTACGTCTTCAATTACGAGTTCTTTGTACTCTATGTCATGATGCTCTTTGTTATGTTTCACGTAGTTCTGGGCGTATTCAAGAATATTACGGCCAGGCTCGATTCCAAAGGATCTCAAGCCTTCATCATCAATCGGTTCAATCATATAAAACCAGATTGTGTCGCTTTCATATAACGGATCATATCCCTCCGGTCTGTAGTCTGTTGATCCCGGTTCTTTCAGATTCCACCCTTTGACCTCATACATATCAATTAACGAGTCGTGCGTATCTAACTGAACAAATTCATGTTTCTCATGATCAACGCCATACCATCCGACACCTTCGCCGTTCCATCCGGCTTTCTCCAGAGCCTCATGTTCACCGAATTTTATCGTGTAGTTATGGTTGCAGCTATGGGCATTCGGGTTGTACTCACGGAATACAGGAACGACTTTCTCATCATCGGAGTACCAGCCGATGCCTTCATCTGTCCAGCCGGCTTTTACAAGTGCATCCTTCTCTGCTTTTTTCAGTGTGTAGTGATGCTCACCGCCGTACTTGTTGTACAGACGATAGACCGGTGATTCTGATTTCTCCGGTGCGTACCATCCGATCCCTTCATCCTTCCAGCCGAACTTGACGAGGTCATCTCTTTCTTTTGCTTTGGCTGTGTAGAAGTGCTCGCCGGAATTCGGATTGTACAGACGGTACATCTCTTTGATCCCCGTTTCTTCTGCTCTGACAGTTTTACATGCAGGTACACCTGTCACAAGCATGGCTGCCGCTAAAGCAGCACAAAGTTTGTTACTGATTGTGTGTTTCATTGTAGTTTTCCCCCATTCGTTCTGAGGTCATTTTATTGGTATTACGGAATTTAGTTAATACCATCCACTTTATATTGTGTGTTATATTCGCAAGCTGTTTGCACAGAAATCAAACGGAAGCATTCATGAATACAACAAAAAATGCTGAACCTCATTGAGATTCAGCACTTTTGTTAAGTGCGGATAACAGGAGTCGAACCTGCACGAGCCCCGCCCACTGACACCTGAAATCAGCGCGTCTACCAATTCCGCCATATCCGCATCGCATGATTTATATTACTCTCTTTTTCAGAAATATCAACAGAAATTTTGCATAATTTTATATGCTTCTGCATTTTTTTCTTCATTCCAGCCTTTGGAGGGATCTGTCTGGACGTGATATTCCTTCAGATGAGGCATATCCATATCATCAAATACGATAAAACCGGTAAAGTCCGGATGAGAGAACAGGTAACTGACAATATCTTCTTCCCTTGGATGGAATTCTTCGGTATTGGTCATGCCGAAGAATCTGTGTTCTTTCTTTAATCCTGCCTTCTCCAGATACTCCTGGCAGTAGTCAATGCCGGAGAAGCGCCAGGAAGAGGAAATGATCAGACGGACAGGAAATGCTTCACAGAAGGCATTCAGGCGTTCCACGCACTTTCTGTCGGCGAATTCAAATTCTCCGCCGTCTTCGATTTTTTTCCGCATGGCTTCAAATTCCGGGGTTCCCGGCTCAAAGAAAACATTCAGGACACCGTCGAAATCAAGGAAGACATAATAGAGCTTCTTCCCTTCTTTTCTGTTTTTCCGCATGATCCTGTTCAGCTTCATGTGATCAATGCGCCACTGGAATTCAGATTTTACCTTCATGCCTCCTCCTTTCCTGCGGCCGCTTCATAAATCTTCGCGTTCAGCAGAATGACAAACGGTATGACTGCCATGGATCCAAGCACAACCGGAAGATCTTCCTGCGCAAGGCGCACGGAAAGCGTGTTGGGGAAGAGAAGAATTCCGGCAAAGAAGGCTGCCACCATAACGGCAATCACGGCAATTCTCAGCTTTGTGAGCGGCGTATACACACGCCACAGCGTGAACAGATATGCTGTTCCTGTTAACAGTACCAGAACGCCGTATCCCCTCTCGGTATCCATCGAAGCAGCGGAGCGCAGATACAGACAGAACAGCGCGATCAGGAAGACTGCCGCGGATGACGGTACAGCCTTGCGCAGAGCGCCTGTCAGGAATCTGCCGCGGATTCTCTCAAAGCTCGGTTCCAGCTGGAGAATGAATGTCGGAATACCGACACCGAGAGCGCTGATAAACGTCAGATGAATCGGCAGGAACGGATACGGCTGTCTGAAGAGAACGACATAGATGGATAACAGCACGGAGAATACCGTCTTGACCAGATACATGGAAGACGCACGGGTGATGTTGTTGATGACACGTCTGCCTTCATCCACGATCTGCGGCATAACCGCGAAGTCGCTGTCGAGAAGAACAATGTTCGCGCAGTCTCTGGCAGCCGGCGCGCCTGATGCCATCGCCACGCTGACGTCCGCTGTTTTCAATGCAGGCACGTCATTGACGCCGTCCCCTGTCATGGCAACGCAGTGTCCCTTCCTCTGCAATGCGGCGATCAGTTCTTTCTTCTGATCCGGAAGCACTCTTCCGAATACGGTATATTCATCGACCAGGCTGTCATAATCACTGCCTGCTTTTGACATATCGGCATATTTTTCCGCGCCGGGTATACCGGCATTTGCGGCAAGCGCGGATACCGTTGCCGGATCATCACCGGAAATGACTCTGAGACCGACCTTCTGCTTTTTGAAGTAGTCCATGATTTCTCCGGCATTCTCTCTCAGAACGTCCTTGAGCACGATCAGAGCGGCTGGTTTGAGGTCTGATGGAAGAATACCTGAGCGGCATGTTTCCTGGCTGCTTGCGGCAAGCAGGAGCACTCGGCAGCCGCCTGACGTGTAGGAGCTGATCTTTTCATTCAGACCGCATCCATCCGGAAACAGGAAACCGGGAGCGCCAAGCCACAGGGATCCTTTTCCTTCAAGAGCACAGGCAGCGTATTTTCTGTCAGAGGAAAACGGCAGGACTTCTGTCTTGCGGTAGATTTCTTCTGCCGGATACCTGCGGATGATCGCGGCGGATGTCGCGTTCGGCTTTTCTTCATTGTAAAAATAGCTTTTGATCAGTTTCTCAGCTTCTGTCTGACTCAGACCGTTCAGCGGTTCCATTGCGACTGTTTCCATCTTGCCCTGTGTCAGTGTTCCGGTTTTATCCAGACACAGCATATCCACTCTGGCAAGGGATTCAATGGAGAACAGATCCTGTACAAGAACGCGTGATGAAAGCAGACGCATTGTGCTGACTGCCAGGGCAATACTCGTCAGAACGACCAGTCCTTCAGGAATCATTCCCACTGCCGCCGCAACTGTTTTCAACGCAGATTCGTACCAGACCATATCCAGAACCATCTTCTGGAAGAAATAGAGACCAATCGTAACCGGTACAATGACAAAGGAAACGATCTTCAGCAGTTTCTCAAGATCCGCGTGCAGAGTGCTCTTGGCCCGTTTGTATTTCTTTGCCTCCGCCATGATTTTGGCGGCTGTGCATTCTTTTCCGATTCTGTCGGCCCTGATATATGCCTTGCCTGCCGTGACGACAGTGCCGGCGCTGACTGAGCTGTCTTTTTCTTTTCCGATGTGATCGCTCTCTCCGGTCAGGATGCTTTCATCCACCTCGATGTAGCCATCCAGCACTTCGCCGTCCACCGGAATCTGATCGCCGCTGTCCAGAACGATCAGATCTCCCCTGACAATTTCCGAGGGTGAGATTTCCTGTTCTTTTCCGTCACGGACCACTGTAGTCTTTGAGGCATTCATGATATATGCCTGATCGAGCAGTTTCTTTGCCCTTAACTCCTGGAAGATACCGATGCACGTATTGAAAAGCACCGTTCCCATGAAGAGACCGTTGCGGAATCTTCCTGTGACGGCAACGACCGCAAACAGGCAGATATTGATGAAATTGAACCATGTCAGGATATTCTTCCGGAAGATCTCTTTCTTTGTCCGGGTCAGTCTGTTTTCACTTTCATTGACTTCCCCCTGTTCCGTCAGGATCCTGACTTCTTCTGAAGTGAGTCCGCTGTATGTTTTATTCATGAAGTATCATCTCCGCCAGCCGTTTCTTCTCATCTTCCAGATCTTCTTCCTCCGGCGTAAAGGAATCTGTCATTTTCGATCCTGCCTCGAGTCCGAAAATCAGGCTGTTTTTATGACTGATGCCGCAGAGTCTCGCCGCAAGATATCCTGCCGCGAAGAAATACGGATCTGTATCATCTTCGCATTCCGCAAAATGCGTATCATCCTTCTCACGGCAGTAAACGCCTTCCCTGCTGAGAATCATGACCGTATTGCCGTTCATCTCGGCAATCTCTGCCGCCGCGTCCCTAACGTCGCTGAATTCACCGCCGGCGATCCAGCTGTCATTTTCATCCAGGATGAGTACAGGATTCAGTGAAAGCAGTGCTTCCAGCGCGTTTTCCTCAATCGCGTCAAGACGATCCTTCAGCACCGCGTAAACTGGCTTTTCAAGATCTTCGAGATACCTCAGCAGTTCATCAGCGTTCTCTCCGCTTAATACAGATGTATCCAGCAGTACGAATGCCGTCTCTTCCGGATCTGCCTCAAGCGCGGCATCCAGATTGAAATCATATTCATTGCCTGCCACATACAGAACGCCTTCATTTCCTTTTTCATCGATCATTCTGTAGGAACAGCCGGCAAGCTCTTCTGAACGTTCCGGATAGATGATTTCTTCATCATCCATGGACTTTGCGGCAAGATCCGCGTAATCACCGCTGCCTGTTTCTGTGATCAGCGCATATTTCATGTTCAGCTTGGACAGAACGAGTGCGGAAAGGTATCCGCCCCCTGCCGTGCGGATGGATTGGGAAACAGGAACGATATCCTCATTTCCCATTGGAAGTTCTTTGACATATGTCACCAGTTCGGTGTGACAGGAACCGATTATCATTACGTTTTTCATATTGTCATTTTATATTAGTACACAAAAAAAATCTTCCTTTCGGAAGATTTTTATGGTGGTCCCAGGCAGAATTGAACTGCCGACACCGGCATTTTCAGTGCCGTGCTCTACCAACTGAGCTACAGGACCAATGGTTGCGAGGGAAGGATTTGAACCAACGACCTCCGGGTTATGGGCCCGACGAGCTAC
>ONSK01000261.1 GCA_900320455.1 uncultured Erysipelotrichaceae bacterium
GGTACAGGCATCCTGCAGTCAACAGGCGACTCACGCAATCCGCTGTACTTCCTGATCGCCACCAGCATCCTGAATATCTTCCTGGATCTGCTGTTTGTCGTGGTGATGAAAATGGGCGTTGCCGGTGCTGCCCTTGCGACGATTCTCTGTCAGGCAGTTTCCGCATTGCTCGTGGTCATCGTCATGATGCGTTCCACAAAATCCATTAAGCTGATTCCTGCAAAACTGAAAATTGACAGACAGCTGCTTTCCTCCATTATCCGCATCGGTGTGCCCACCGGTCTGCAGGGAATGGTCGTATCGGTTTCCAATGTCATTGTCATGTCATATATCAACGGTTTCGGCTCCGCTGCCGTTGCCGGTTTCACCAGCGCCAACAAGTTTGACAACTTCCTCGGTCTGCCGGTTAACAGCTTCGCCATCGCCTGCACGACGTTTGTCGGCCAGAACCTCGGCGCAAGACAGTACGACCGCGTGCGCAAAGGCGTGCGAGCCGCGCTGATCCTTTCCATTGCGACTGTCGCGGCACTTGGCGCAATCGTGCTTCTGTTTGCACCGCAGTGTATCAGTTTCTTCTCAAAGGATCCCGAGGTCATTGAAGCGGGCTCCCGCTGCATCAGATGCATGTGCCCGTTCTATTTCGCGCTCTGCATTCATCAGGTATTCTCCGGTGCCCTGCGCGCATCGGGAAGATCCAGCATTCCGATGATCACTTCGATCATTTCCTTCGTTGTAGTCCGCCAGATCTTCTTGGCGCTTGTCCTGAAGCTGACGCATGATATTTCCATCGTTGCCTACGGTTACAGCTTCACATGGTGCCTGGCTGCGGCTCTGACGGGATGCTATTATGCATTCTCAAGGTGGCTGACAAAAGAAGAAAGAGGAGCTGCTTCGGTTTCGTGATACACTGAGGGTGGAAAGAAGAACAATACTATGCGTATAGGACAATCATCAGATATTCACCGCTTGGTCGCAGGAAGAAAGCTGATCCTTGGCGGTGTGGAGATCGAATCCGATCTCGGACTACTCGGACACAGTGACGCCGACGCTCTATGCCACGCGGTAGGAGAGGCTGTTCTCGGCGCGCTTGCATTAGGGGACCTTGGGCACTGGTTTCCTGATACCGACCCGAAATGGGAGGGTGTCAGCTCTTTGATTATTCTGAAGGAATGCGGCCGCATGATGAAAGAAAAGGGATATGTCATCGGCAACGTTGACAGCCTTGTCATGATTGAAAAGCCGAAGATGGCGCCGCATATTGAGGCAATGCGCAGAAACATCGCAGAAGCGCTTGGCTGCGATCTTTCACGCATCAGCGTCAAGGCCACAAGAGGCGAAGGACTCGGCTACGTCGGCAGACGCGAAGGCGTGCTGGCGCAGGCGGTCGTTCTGCTGGAGGAATGTCATGGCGCTGAATGAGAGACTGGATGAGACAAAGGTGCTCCGTGATCCGGTGCACGGCTATATCCATGTGGATCTGAAGGTTGTCTGGGACGTGATCAACAGCTCCTGGTTCCAGCGTCTCAGACGTATCCGTCAGCTGGGCGGCGCCAATATGGTCTACCACTGCGCGGAACATACGCGCTTTTCCCATTCTCTGGGTGTTTATGAAATCGTCCGCAGAATGATCTCGGAAGTGCCGGATATCGATCAGGCACTGAATGAATACGAAAAGATCACGGTGATGCTCGCCGGACTTTTACATGACGCAGGACACGGCCCGTACTCGCATGCCTTTGAGGAAATCTCCGCAACAAGCCATGAACAGTACACCTGCCGCATCATTGAGGAAAACACCGAAATCACGAAAATCCTCGAGAACGCGTCAGAAGGACTTTCAAAGGACGTTGCGGATGTGATCCGCCACAAGAGCGCGAATCCGCTCCTTTCGCAGCTGATCAGCTCCCAGCTGGACGCTGACAGAATGGATTACCTTCTGCGTGATGCCTACTTTACCGGAACAACCTACGGTGAATTCGATCTCGAACGTATCCTGCGTACGCTGCGCGTCAAGGACAACCGCCTTGTCGTCAAGGAAAGCGGCGTCTATGCCGTGGAAAACTACATCATGGCAAGATATCACATGTACTGGCAGGTTTACTATCATCCGACCGCAAGAAGCTACGAGACGCTTCTGCACATGCTGTTTAAGCGCATGCGTGATCTTGGCGATACGGAGGATCCTACCCTGCTGAAACAGTTTGTTCCGCTAGTCACAAAAGGAAAGATTCCGCTGGAGGACTATTTCGCTCTGGATGAGAGCGCCTGCAGCTACGGTTTCCATATGCTCGTCCATCATCAGGATCCGATTCTGCGCGATCTTGCGGAACGCGTGCGTGACAGGAAGCTGTTTGCCTATGCCGACAGCACACCGCAGTTCAACCGGCAGATGCGCGCGAAGCTGAAGAAGGCCGGCTATGATCTCAATTACTACTGGGGCAGGGACAGCGTGATGCAGAAACCGTACGTTCCCTACCGCGGTTCACAGGAAAGCGCCGTCTGGGTGTGGATGAAGGATGGCAGCGTGCGTGAGCTGTCGAATGCTTCAAATATCGTCTACAGCCTGATCCACGGGCCTGTCCACGATGATAATAAAGTATATTTTCCCGCGGATGTCATTTAACTGCATTCCTCTCATGTGTGCTGATGCAGAGAAATTGACACCTGCGAAAGAGGGCATATAATATGCTCAGAAGAGGAGTCAGTGATGCGTGTCAGAATCCGGCTGGAGAGAACAGATCTGGAAAATGGCGTAACCGAAGAGATTGCGGATACTCCGGCGCTGATGCGCAGCGACTGTCTCACATATTTTGAAAAGAAGAACGGCGCGAAACATGAAGTTGTTTTCGGCGAAGAAATCATTCTGAAACGAAACGCGGATGTTTCCAGCGAAACCGTTCTGAAAAAGGAAGGGATTGGAGAGTGTGCAGTGCATTCGCCGTATGGAACCATGAAAATGGATACCATACTTGAGGCGTATGAAAAAAGCAGTAATAAGTGGATTGTGGAATATCGTATCCTGTCGGGGCAGGAAACGGTCAGCCACCAGAAACTGGAATGGAAAATTATGGTCCCCGCATCTAAATAGATTCTTGACTTTCAGATTCTTGTAATCTATTATCTATCAATGCGTTGGATTAGTTGGTTTTTGAAGGAGAAGTATAAGCAAAATGACTTACAATCAGACGATGACAGATGTCGCCTACAGCTGCCTTTCCAAAAGAAAAAAAGAGGTAGAATTTGCCAAATTGTGGACGGAAGTCGCAAAGACAATGAGAATCCCTGAAGAAAAATTGAAGAGAAAAAAGAGTCAGTTCTATTCCGAGCTTATGCTCGATACAAGATTTGCTTCACTTGACAATAACAAATGGGACCTCAGAAACCGCAGATCTTTCAAGGAAGTTCATGTGAACACAAAAGATATCGAAATTGACGATGACGAAACGGACGAGCTGATTGATGACAGCGGTCTCGATATTCCAAGCGGCGAAGACGCATACTGATCATGGCAGAGCCTTCTAAACAGGGGGCTCTTTTCATATGATTTTCTTTTCAATTAACTGAAAAAGATTTATGATTAATGTGCTATATAGGAGGAAATCATAATATGGTTTTAGTTTCTGCAAAAGAAATGATCGACAAGGCGCATGAAGGCCATTACGCTATTCCTGCGTTCAACACAAACAACCTGGAGTGGACAAAGTGCATCCTCGCAGCATGCGAAGCTCAGAAGTCCCCGGTCATCATCCAGACATCCGAAGGCGCTGCTAAGTACATGGGCGGCTATAAGCTCGTTGTTGACCTGGTTAAGGATCTCCATGATTCCATGGGAATCACGATCCCTGTAGCTCTCCACCTCGACCACGGCACATATGAAGGCGCAAAGGCCTGCATCGAAGCTGGTTACACATCTGTTATGTTCGACGGCTCCCACTTCGATTTCGAAGAGAACGTTGAGAAGTCCAAGGAAATCATCATGCTCGCTCACAGCGTAGGCGTTTCTGTAGAGTGCGAAGTCGGCGGCATCGGCGGAACAGAAGACGGCGTTACATCCAACGGCGAACTGGCTGATCCTGAAGAGTGCGCAAAGATCGCTGCTCTCGGCGTAGATTTCCTGGCTGCCGGCATCGGCAACATCCACGGAAAGTATCCTGCGAACTGGGCTGGACTGAACTTCGATCGTCTGAACGAAATCAACGAAGCAGTCAACGGCAAACCGCTCGTTCTGCACGGCGGCTCCGGTATTCCGTTCGAGCAGACAAGCAAGGCGATCACAATGGGCGTTTCCAAGATCAACGTCAACACAGAGCTGCAGCTGGTCTTCGCTGACGCTACAAGAAAGTACATCGAAGCAGGCAAGGATCTCGAAGGCAAGGGCTATGATCCCCGTAAGCTCCTGAAACCGGGCGCAGACGCA
>ONSK01000258.1 GCA_900320455.1 uncultured Erysipelotrichaceae bacterium
AGCATGAGCGCGAATCATCTGATTCTGCCTCTGATCGCGGCATATGCCCTGCTTGTCTATTCTCTGATCTGTATGTTCAGGGAAGCAAAACAGAATTGATCGTTTACATCAAAAGAAGAAGGAAACTTGTCCTTCTTCTTTTCTTATTCTTTGTCGAGACCGTAGCGTTTGACAGCTTCTTCTCTCATCTTGTACTTGAGAACTTTGCCTGCGGCGTTCATCGGGAAGCCGTCCGTGAATTCGATGTACTTCGGGACTTTGTGTCTGGCAAGATGAGAGACGATGTATTCTCTCATTTCCTCAATCGTAACAGCGTTTTCTTCCTTGAGCACGATCATGGCACATGCCTCTTCACCGTATCTCTTGTCCGGTACGGCAATGACCTGTACGTCTTTGACTGCCGGATGGGTATAGATGAATTCTTCAATTTCCTTGGGATAGATATTCTCACCGCCGCGGATGATCATGTCCTTCAGTCTGCCGGTGATCTTGTAGTTGCCTTCCTCATCGCGGCAGGCAATATCACCGGAATGCAGCCAGCCGTCTTTGTCAACGGTTTCTGCAGTGGCATCGGGCATCTTGTAATAGCCCTTCATCGTATTGTAGCCTCGGGAACAGAATTCACCGTTGATGCCGGGACCGACTTCCTCACCTGTCTCAGGATCAATGATCTTGCACTGCACCTGCGGGAATGCATAGCCGACGGTTTCAGTGCGCACCTCCAGGGAATCTGTCCAGGCGCTCATTGTGGAACCCGGTGCGGATTCCGTCTGGCCATAGACAGAGACAATGCCTGTCATATGCATTTCATCCGGCTGGGCAGCACGCTTCATGAGCTCCGGCGGACATCCTGAACCTGCCATGATGCCGGTGCGCATATAGGAGAAGTCCGTGCTTCTGTAATTGGGATGATTGAACATCGCAATGAACATTGTCGGAACACCGTTGAAGCATGTGATCTTTTCCTGGTTGATGCAGGCAAGAGATGCCTTGGCGCTGAAATACGGCATCGGACTCATGGTAACACCGTGCGTTACGGATGACGTCATGGACAGCACCATGCCGAAGCAGTGGAACATCGGTACCTGGATCATCATTCTGTCCGCTGTGCTTAAACCCATTCTGTCACCGATACATTTGCCGTTATTGACGACGTTGTAATGCGTTAACATGACTCCCTTCGGGAATCCGGTTGTACCGGATGTGTACTGCATATTGCATACGTCGCCTGTCTTGACCTTGGATGCCATGTAGAGGATCTGTTCACGGGGAACCATGTTCGCTCTTGCCATCGTCTCTTCAAATGTCAGACAGCCTCTGTCTCTGTAGCCTACGGTAATGACATTTCTGAGGAACGGCAGTCTCTTGGCATGCAGAGGCTTGCCCGGTTCATTGTCCTTCAGTTCCGGACAGATCTCATTGATGATTTCCCGGTAATTGGAATCCAGGGCATTTTCACTCATGACAAGCGTATGCGTGTCTGACTGGCGGAACAGATATTCCGCTTCATGGATCTTGTATGCCGTATTGACCGTGACAAGAACAGCACCGATCTTTGTCGCCGCCCAGAATGTGATATACCATGCCGGTACATTCGTTGCCCAGATGGCAACCTTTGTGCCTGCCTTCACGCCTAATGAAACAAGCGCTCTGGCAAAGTTATCGACATCTTCCCGGAATTCTTCATATGTTCTGGTGTAGTCCAGTGTTGTGTACTTGAAGGCATACTGGTTCGGGAACTCTTCCACGACTCTGTCCAGTACCTGGGGGAATGTCAGATCGATCAGTTCGTCTTTCTTCCAGATGTATTCACCTGTGCCATCATGGTTCAGGTACAGCTTTCTTCTGTTCGGTCTTCTGTTTTCAAAGCGGTTCATGTAGTTGATGAAATGCGGGAAGATGAATTCATAATCCTGCACCGCTTCAGACCACTCCGGTTTCCATTCCAGAGAGACATATCCGTCATAGTCAATGGAAGACAGCGCTCTCATCATATCAGCGACAGGAAGCTTTCCCTCACCGATGATCGTATAATCGCCGTTTTCATCGATGTCACGGATATGAACGAGCTTGACATAGCCGCCGAGGTTCTTGATCGTGGTATCGGCGCTTTCATCATGATCTTTGTACGGATGATGCATATCCCAGAGCACGCCAAGGCAGTCCTCGGCGAATTCATCGAGGATATTCATCAGTCTCTTTGTATCGACATAGATGCCTCTTGTCTTTAACAGGAATGTGATACCTGCCTTCTGGGCTGCCGGAACAATTGCCGTCAATGCTCTTCTGACAAGATCCTCATCATCTGTCATGACTTCAGCGCTGACAAATGGAACACGCATCGTTCCTGCCATCTCGATTGTCCAGAGAATGTCATCCTTTGATTCGATTTTTCCGAGATCAAGCGATGTATCGAGATTGACGATCTCGATATTCCTGTCACGCAGTGAGCGCATCGTGGATGCCACCGCGTAGGTATGCAGAGGCTGTCCCTTGTCCATGTAATGTCTGTGCTTGAACAGATCATACAGTTCAAAGCCGCCGAATTTCATCTCTTCGGCAATATTGGCATACATGTCAAAGGAGAGAGAAGCCCACCCTCTTGTGGTAAATGAAAGTTTCATTCTTTACGCCTCCTCAAATGTGATCTTGTTCAGAGCGCTGATATAGGCACTGATACTGGAACCGATGATGTCAGTGGAAAGACCTCTTCCGGAATAGACCTTGCCGGCAGAACGCAGTCTCACAATTGTTTCACCCATCGCCTCACGTCCTTCCGTGACAGCGCGGATCTGGAAGTCATCCAGTTCATAGTGGATACCGATGATCTGTTCAATGGCAAGAAATGCCGCATCGACAGGACCATCTCCCAGGGCAACGCTTTCCAGCAGCTCACCGTTCTTTTTCAGACGGATATGGGCAGAAGAAGCGAAGGAATTGCTGGAGTTGATAATGAAGCTGTCAATGGTATATGTCTGCGGTACCTGCATCGCGGCAGATGCGATGATCGCATCAATCTCACGCTCAGATACCTGTTCCTTCTTCTCGGTAATGCTTTTGAATTCATCATAGACTCTGACCTGATCCTCTTCCGTGAGATCATAGCCGAGTTTCTTTGTGACTGCGGTGATTGCCGCAATATCATCATTGGCAGTATAGAAACGGTCCGGTTCACTGTCACGCACACCGTTTTCAAACGGAGATGTCTTGGAGCGGGTATTTGTGAACATGCTTTCCGCCTGATCGCACAGACGCTTCAGTTCCACAGACCTCAGATCAGAAGACAGACCGCAGTCAGCGCCTTTCTTCTGAATGGCAGTCACAACATTCTTCAATGAAGCGATATCATCCGGATAGATCGCTGTCTTGAGTTCACCTGCGCCGGCAATTGCCGAAGCAATCGTGCAGGCATCCGCCATCGCGATCTGATCGCTGCAGGATACCGCAAGAACCGCGTTTTTCATGGAAGGAACATTTGCCATGATTTCCTTCACAAACGCAGCGCATTCATCCGCCAGCATATTTCCTGCTGTATCGCAGACAGTGGCTGTGGAAGCACCGGCCTGAATCGCTGCTTCCAGAATGTCATAGAGGAACTCTTTTTCCGCTCTTGTCGCATCCTCTGCTTCAAATTCAACGTCCGCGCACAGTGTCTTCGCGTAGGTTACCGCTTCTTTTACAGCTTCTCTGATCGCTTCCGGCTTCTTGTGGCAGATGTATTCCATCTGCACAAGAGATACCGGAGCTGTGATCTGGATTCTTGCCTTCTGTGCTCTTTCCACAGCGCTCCATGCCAGATCAATGCTCTCTTTAGATGCATCCGCCTGTACGGAAACAGTGCTTCCTGTTACCGCATCACTGACGGTCTTCATATACAGGACATCTGCTTTGGGGTTATTCAGTCTGCCTAGCTCGATGACATCTGTCTGAAGTCTGTCAAGGATTCTGACAAGTTCAATTTTCTCTTTGAAAGACAATGTCTCGGCTGATTTCTGTTTTAATGTAGCGTCACTGATTCTGACCATATGCAGGTCTCCTTTCCAAGAAAAAAGCTTCCGCCCTCTTCAGGTATTCACCTGAGAGACGAAAGCTGTTAAATACAGTATTCCGCGGTACCACTCCCGTTACCGTCAATGACGGTCACTCTGACGATCGGCATAAAGCGAATCGTGTACTTATTAACGGAAGTCACTCCGGCTCAGCTTACTTGTTTCCGTTCAGCATCGCTGCTCAAGGGCCAGTGTACTGTATCCTTCATTCTGCCTTGCACCGGACGGCAGATCTCTCTGATGAAGCTGAAACAGCTTTTTTCCCTGTCACTGCATTTCGATATTGATGAAATATTAACGCAGGTATTTTCATGCGTCAAGCCATCATTTTCCGAAAATGTTTTCAAAGTTGCTCTTTAATAAAGATATTAAGTGCCCCTGCCAGTCTGATATGCGCATCTCCGTCCAGATGCAGACCATCTGTGTCTGAAGCCTGTGCATGTTCTGCGGCATTGAAGAAGAGTACATTCTTTTCCCGGGAAATACGTTCATATGCATTGGCGAACTTCTGTGACTCTCGGACAGAACGCATAGTGAACTCATCGCCGAACGGACCATTGACAATGGACTCTCTGATCCATACAGGTGAAACAAGGATGATCAGAGGCTGTGCGAGCTTCTTTTCATTGAAATATTCCTGCGCATCACTGATCAGATTACCGGCTGCTTTCGCAATCTGCACTGCGTCTCTTTGAAAGCATTCCTTGAGATCGTTTGTGCCAAGCATGAGGATGATCATATCCAGCGGCTTATGGGAATGCAGGGCTGTCTTCAGAAATGCTCTGCCGTTTTTCCAGGGGATATCTCCATCCAGATCCGTTGTTCTGCCGCTGCATCCTTCTTCAATGATCTGGTATTCACTGCCCAGCAGTTCCTGCAGTTTCATCGGCCATCTGACTGCTTCACCATACCGTTCTCCCATGCCGGCAGGCATGTATCCGAATGTATTGGAATCACCGTAGCAGAGTATTCTTTTCTTCATGCCTGTACCTTTCCAAGCGCTTCATCAAGAAGCCTTTTGTCTGTTCTGCCTTCTGTCTCATACGGATAGTCTTTCAGTATCTTTTCATAGGCATCCATATTCTTTCTGAACAGTGCTTCATCCCTGTCATGAAGCTTTGCCTTGACGCATTCCATCCGCAGCACCGGCAGCATGCTCCGCATCTGTTTCGCGGTTTTGGCGAAGTCCGCGTCATAGAGTTCATTGATGACTTCCGGTCTGTTCTCATGGGTCAGTTCGTAATAGATATCTTCTGACTTCAGGATTGCCTGATAGACACCGGGCATGCCGGTAAAGTCCTTCTCAACCTGTTTGCGGAGAGCAGAGGCTTCCTCATGCTTTCCCTGGGCAACAAGGCGGTCGCTTGCGGCATAGGGAATATAGGAAACGATACCGCTGTCATAGTCTTCCTTTCCCGGTATGACAAACCACTCATCCGGCATGTCCGCGACATTGATACCGTCAGTGATCAGAGCATTCACTTTGATGGAAATCCAGAATGCTCTTTTGGCATGCGGATTCTTCATCAGATCAATGGTATTGAGA
>ONSK01000257.1 GCA_900320455.1 uncultured Erysipelotrichaceae bacterium
GATGCAGCCGTCATTCGTGATGTCAGTGCCGCCCATCGGCGCTGAAAACATGCGGTTGCGGAAAGTTGTTCTGCCCAGTGTGATGGGGCTGCACAGATGCGGGTATTTGTACTCCATTTTTTTCTACCTTTCTTTTATGTATTCATACTGCCAGGAGGCATCTGTTTCATCAGGAAACGCTTCCCATGTATCCTTCTGCGGCGGACAGGGCACAGGTCTTCTGATCCCGTCTTTCTGATAGGCGAATTTTCCCAGGAAGTTTCTGTCCTGTTCCTTTGTCAGGGACGGTCTGGTGTTGGTGACCTGCATGTCATTGATCCAGCCGGCAGTGTATTCATTCTTCGTCGTCCGCTGCCAGTTTCCGGCCAGGATCCGCCATTCGCCGTTCATCTTCACATGCGTTCCCGGCACCATACCGAGCGACAGGATCGCCATCGGCGTTTCCCGGTATTTCGAGAGTCCCTCAATGCCGATCGACCAGAAGACGGCTCTTGCCTTTGTACAGTCTTCGTTCACCTCAATGACCGGTGTGGTCAGCGGATGTATGAGCATGTTTCCTTCCAGGGAATCAACGACCGGCTTCATGCGGAAGGCGATCTCCCCTTCCCTGTCAAACGAGGGATGATCCATTGCCTTCAGTTCCTTCCGGGGCTGGCCGATATGCTGATCATCATGGAAGACTGCAGCTCTTCCCCGCAGATTCTTCACTTCCCATACAGCGATCAGTCTGTTTACGGTCTTTTCCGCTTCCAGGAATTCTTCTTCCGTCAACAGATCGATATCTTCCATTGTCACTTTCACGTCATTCACCTCGTTTTATCATTCCGCAGCATCCAGTACCGGTCTTTCTCCTCCCATGTATCATACGGGAAAGGAGCGGCAGGAATGCCATAGCGGACTGCTTTGGGATGATAGGGGTTGTGATATGTCGACGGCTGCGACATTGCGTGCATCGGTGTGTTGGGACGGTTGATCAGGGATGTATCCTCCACCCAGCCTTTCTGATAGTCACAGCGGATGACCGTGAAGTAATGCAGATGCCAGATCTTCCAGTCATCTCCTTCCCGGATAAAATCAACCGCGAAGTCTCCCCATACCCACTGTGCCTGAGGATCTTCGTTTTCCTGCAGCACCGAAGCGGCGCCCGGCGACCACCAGACAGCCCGGGCAGTCTGACAGTCGGAAGCAACTTCGATGATCGGCGTCGTCAGCTGCAGATCGATCATCTCTCCTGCTCTGACCTCACTGCCGAGCAGATGCGCAACACCTGCCTCAACTGCCTCTCTTCCGCTGAAGACACCTTCATCCGCGTACTCCAATGACACATCTTCCTGATCCAGCGCAAAAAATCTGAGTACTTCGCTGTTCAGCCTGAAATTCACGGCAGCGATCATTCTTCCCATTGTGTTCTGGATCTCCGTATAGGCATTCAGTTTTTCAATGTTCAGAAGGAGCTGCTTTTTACGATCATGATCAATCATAAACTGTATTCCTTTTCTCCTATTATTGTACAGGAGAGAAGACAGACAAAAAACATTTTTTCAGAGATAATGATCAAACAGCCATCTGCCGAAACCGTCTTCCCCGGCAGGGTATTCCGTCACGGCATCGGCGATTTCCTTGTTCTCCTGCATGCCGTTGCACAGGCATACGCTGTAACCTGCCATCTTCATCATTTCAATATCATTTTCGGCATCGCCGAATGCCATGACATCTGCCATGTCGATATTGTGTCTTGCGCAGTATTCCTTAACAGCATTGCCCTTGCTGTTGCGTCTGTCCTGGAATTCCAGCAGATCAACACGTGTCTTGAAGGAGAAGAAGACGTCGTTCTCAATGGTTTTCGCAAGCGGGACAACCACTGCGTCCATCTCTTCCGCGGAATGGGTTCTGTACATGATCTTGCCGACGGGTTCTTCCCAGAACTCGGAAACATCTTTCACGACTCTGGATTCGTTGTTGTTTCTCTTCGCGCTGGCTCTGAGAAGCTCATCGTCCCATCTCGCCAGCATATAGCCTTCTCTGTAGATGAACGGATTGCACTGTGTCGGTTCCATCTTTGTGATGATTTCCTTGATTGTATCCGGCTGCAGAGGATTCAGCTTGATGGTCTCTTTTGTCTCATTGTCATAGACCTCACCCCCGTTGAGTCCGATGATGAAATCAAACTGGAAGCCAAGCTGCCATTCTTCCGCATGTTCCATCAGCTTCTGCCAGAGCGGTCTTCCCGAGGCAAGACCGAGTTTCACACTTCTTTTGTGAAGTTCCTGAAATGCCTTCCTGTTGATAGCGCCGAATTCATCATTCTTGTCACGCAGGGTGCGGTCAATGTCGGCAACAACGATCTTATATTCCTTTTCCATAAAGGATTCTCCTTATCTGCATGTATCATTCTACAGGAAACAGGTCTCATGTGACAGAGGCTTTCTGTGGCAAAAAAAAGCAAAAAGAATACAATAGATACATACATTAGAAAAACGGAGGATTTTCCATGACAGACAGCATCCAGAACAAGATTCTCTCATACAAAGACGAAATGCTGAACAACCTCGCAAGACTCGTTCAGTACAACTCCGTGCAGTCAGAAGCACTGCCGGGAAAGCCGTTCGGTGAAATGCCTGCGGCAGTTCTTGCGGAAGCCCTGCAGATCGCCGAAGAACTCGGATTCAAGACAACGAATCTCGACAACTACTGCGGATACGCGGAAATGGGTGAAGGCAAAGATATTATCGGCATTGCCGGTCATCTCGACATCGTTCCGGCAGGCGACGGCTGGAGCACAGATCCGTTCAAAATGACACAGATCGGCGACAGAGTATACGGCCGCGGCACGACCGATGACAAAGGACCTGTCATCGCTTCCTTATACGCAATGAAGCTGATCAAGGATTCCGGCAGACCGATGAACAAACGCGTCAGAATGATCTTCGGCTGCAACGAGGAAACAGGTTCCCTGTGCATGAAGCACTACAGAGAAGTGGAAGAGCCTCTCGCAATGGGCTTTACACCGGATGCCTCCTTCCCCTGCATCCATGGTGAAAAAGGAAGCATGCGCATTGAAGTCACCAGCAAAAACACAAAGATCATTGATGTTCATGGCGGCTTCGTCTCCAACGCCGTATGCCACCAGTGCACAACCGTAATCCCGGCAGAGATTTCAAAGGAAGCGCTTGAAGCTGCGCTTGCGAAGACGGCGCTGAAGAGCTTCACCGTGACAGAGGAAAACGGAACTCTGACAATCTTCGCGGAAGGCGTGGCAGCGCATGCCAGTCTTCCGCTGCTTGGTGTCAACGCAGCCGGCTGCACAATGCAGGCGCTTGCGGATGCCGGCTTCAAGGATGACTTTGTGGAATTCTATAACAGCCGCATCGGAACAACATGCGACGGCATCGGCTGCGGACTGAAGTTCGAAGATGAATTCGGTGTTCTGACACTGAACAACGGTCTGATCAGTATGAAGGACGGCGTCATCACATGCACGCTCGATATCCGTGTGCCTGTCACTGTCACGGAAGAACAGCTGCGCTCCTCTTCTGCCCCGTATCTTGAAAATGAACAGGGAAAGATGGAAATCCTGCGCATCGGCAAGCCGCTGTTCTATCCGAAGGATTCCGCGCTGATCAAAGCGCTCAGCAGCGCATACAAAGACGTTACCGGTGATACGGAACATGAAGCTGAAGTCATCGGCGGCGGAACATACGCAAAGGCTCTGCCCGGCATCGTCGGCTTCGGCCCGGAAATGCCCGGCATGGACTACCGCATCCACAACGCTGATGAATTCATGATTATTCCTGAATTCCTGCAGTGTGTGGAAATCTACACAAAGGCAATTGAAAACCTGCTTGATGCGTAAATCATAACCACCCGTAAAACGGGTGGTTTGCTCTGAGGCTATAAGCCTTTGAGTGCAAGCCAGCGTCTTAAGGCGCTGGCTTTTCCATACTTTGTATGTCGAAGCCACCATTGCATTTTCAACCGTCGCCGGCCGTCAACGGCCTTCGACTACTTCTTGTTTGGATTCTTTTTCTTTATTTCTTTGTCTTCACCA
>ONSK01000256.1 GCA_900320455.1 uncultured Erysipelotrichaceae bacterium
CCGTTTCTGGATCCATCCGCGCAGAGAGATGCGTTCATTGATGGAAATGACTGCATCACTGTTCAGTGAATACCACGCGCCTTTGAAACAGTCTGTTCTGCCGATACGGAAGAAGCCGGAAGGAAAGCTGACGGGTGTGAAGTTTTTTGAGAAATGTACCTCAGAGCCGATGATCAGCGGCATATCATTGTACAGAATGATATTTGTAAGGCCGGAAGAAATCACGGAATAGGTATTCTGTGTTTCCGTGATGATTCCTGATGTACAGGTTGGAAGACCTGTGTATGTGCGCGGTACAGCGGTGATAAAGAGCAGGATGATCAGATACGCCAATCCCTGAAAACGGAAGCGGATGAACCAGTACAGAACTGCCAGCACAAAGGCAATGCGGGGAAAATGCGGAAGTGATGCGGCATATAGAAACAAAAGAACAAAGATCAGCAGCGCATTCTCACGGATAATCTTCAAAGACATATCAGATCCTTCAGTTTCTCGTATTTCTTTTCACCGATGCCGGATACCCGCATGATATCGCTGATTTCCTGAAAGAGACCGTTTTCCTCACGCCAGGCAATAATCCGCTTCGCGGTGCTCTTGCCGATTCCCGGCAGCGTGCAAAGAAGTGCTTCATCAGCGGTATTGATGGAGATCCGCTGCTGTTCTGTTTCTTCCTTTTTTGCCGGAAGCGAGATCAGATCGCCGTCTTTAAGAACGGTCAGCGGATTGATGACGGAAGTATCCGTCTCTTCATCAGTATCTAAGTTTTCCAGAACATCGCCGACAGTGGAATACATACCGGTCACGATTGTTTTCTCAGAACCATCCGGCGAGCGTACCGTTACCTGTATATCATCATTCTCTGCTTCATGGATGGACAGCGGCGTGAGATCAATCCAGAACGCGCATGCGAGAAAAACAAAAAAGATAAGCAGCTGTTTCATAATGAATACCCTCCTGCTTATCTTATTTGCATGTTTTCGAAAAATTATTATTTTACATCAACAATTTTTACGGAATACGGCTTCGCAATGTTGGAAACTTCTTTTACCTGGCCAACCTTGGATTCAAGAATTGCCTGGGCAAGCGGTGTTTCGTTGGAGAGCTTTCCGTTGAGAGGATCAGCTTCCGTGGAACCGACGATCGTATATGTCTGTTCTTCATTGATATCCAGGAATTCCAGTGTAACTGTGGAACCGATCTTGACGACCTTGGAGCTTCCCTTCTTTCCCTGCTTTGATGTATCAATGAGCTCATAATGCTGAAGCATGTTTTCCAGCTCGATAATACGGCTTTCAACCTGCGACTGCTTGTCTCTTGCTGCATCGTAGTCGGCATTTTCTGAAAGGTCACCGAGGGAACGTGCTTCCGCCAGTTCGCTCTTGACTTCTTCACGGACGACATGGACAAGGTGATTGTATTCGTCCTGGAGTTTCTGCAGACCTTCTTCCGTAACGTAGAATTTGTTGTTCTCGCTCATATCTTCATCTCCTTAACTGCCCGACTATTATAGCACTGCGCGATTGATGATGCTACTGATTTTTGTTGTCAGAAGATCAACCGCGACCTTGTTTTCGCCGCCTTCGGGAATGATGATATCCGCATATCTCTTGGACGGTTCAACAAACGATTCATGCATGACACGCACTGTGTTCACATACTGGGAAACAACGCTTTCCAGTGATCTGCCTCTTTCCTTGACATCTCTCAGCAGCCGTCTGATGAAGCGCACATCCGCGTCGGTATCCACAAATACCTTGATATCCAGCAGACTGCGCAGATTTTCATCTTCAAGAACGAACAGTCCTTCAAGAATCAGAACATCACACGGGAAACATGTTTCCGTTGCGGCTGCTCTTGTGTGATTGACATAGTCGTATGTTGGTTTCTCGATTTTGTTTCCCTGAATGAGCTGATGGATGTGCTCAATCAGAAGATCGTTGTCAAAGGCAAACGGATGGTCGTAATTTGTCTTGATACGCTCTTCCATCGGTTTGTCTGACTGGTCTTTGTAATAGTCATCCTGACGGATGATCAGTACGGAACTGACATCTGCGAATGTCTCTTTCAGCTTTCTTGAAATCGAGGTTTTGCCGGAGGCGCTTCCGCCGGCGATTCCGATAATGATCGGTTTGTTCATTGGACGTACTCCTTTTCTGCCGTACTGATCAGATTTCCTTCTTTATCGTAATGCAGGATGAGATGGAACGGCTTCATATCACCGTTCATGATCTTCCTCAGAAAGATTCTGTCCCCTTCCCAGAGATCGAGATTTTCAATCTCATCCTCTCTGATCCAGGCAAGTGTTCCTTCATCGGATTCATGAAGCGTGCCGGTGAATTCCGTGCTTGTATACAGTGTGATGCGCTCGCTGAGATCCGTGCTGTCGCTGTCATAGAAGAAATCGATGATGCCGCGGAAATCAAGTTTGACAGCATTCAGTCCGCATTCTTCTTTGATTTCACGAAGGATGCATTCCTCTGCTGTTTCATGAGGCTCTGTCTTTCCGCCGATGCCGATCCATTTGTTGGCATTGATATCGTTCTTCTTTTTGTTTCGGAGCATCATCAGCCACTCATTGCCGCGGATCAGATAGCACAGTGTTGTCTCTTTCATTGATGCAGATACTTCCTGACGTTGGCATTGTGTTCTTCAAGCGTCTTCGCGAAATAGACCGTTCCGTCGCCGTACACATCAGCCATGAAGTAGTAATAGTCTGTCTGTTCCGGATGCAGTGTGGAATTGATTGCCTCAGCGGAAGGATTGTTGATGGCTCCCGGAGGGAATCCGCCGTACTTGTAGGTGTTGTACGGTGACTCGAAATTGCTGTTGACTTCACATGCCATCCAGTTGTCTGTCTCTTTATCAAAGTCGATTGCGTAGCAGACGGTGACGCTTGACTGCAGCATCATTCCTGCCTTCAGGCGGTTGTAGAACACGCTGGCAACCTTCTGCTGGGTGCCGTCTGCTCCGTTGGAGCCTGCCTCATACTGGACAATGCTGGCGAGTGTGTACAGCTGGTGAATGGAGTATTCACTGGCTGCCATGTCTGCCGCGAACTGATTGTAGACCGCAAGGGACTGATCGAGCAGCTTCTTTGTGACGTCCTCTGCTGTTGTCTCCTTCAGGAACTGGTATGTATCCGGCGCAAGATATCCTTCCAGATAGATTCTGACGCCGTCCTTGAACATCTCTTCCGTCAGGAACGGATACTGTCCCATCATTGATGTGATCCATTCCCTGTTGTTCCAGAGATTGATCAGATCATCATAGCTGACGGTTGTCGCTGCGCTGATCTTCTTCGCGGCGTCTTTTGCCCAGTCGCCGGGAATGATCGTGACGTTGACTGTTTCCTGGTTGGCTGCCTTCGGGTCGTTGAGGAACGTCAGGATCTTTTCCAGATCCCAGCTCTTGTCCAGGGTATAATCGCCGGCCTTGATATCCGTCAGCTTGTTGAGCCTTGCAAAGTAATATGCCATCTGGCCGTCTCTGATGATGCCTTCCTTGTCAAGGTTGGCAATTGCTGTTTTGGGAAGCGTGCCGGATTCAACGGTGAAGGATACTGTTTCCGGTTCGCTCTGCACCGCTTTCTGAGCATCAAAAAAACGGTAGGCGGTAAAGCCGAGAATGCCCACAAGGACAACAAGCAGAATCAGAACGCAGTACAGTACAACCGGTTTCTTTTTCTTTCTGCTCTTTTTGATCGTTTCAAGTTCAAGTGTTTCACTGTTGTCACTCATCAGAGAATCTCCTCATCAAGGAACGCATTCAGAACTTCCTCGCACATTTCCATTTCTTCATCAGAAATCTCGTTCAGATCTCCGTCATCCGTGTATTCATACGCTGCGCATGAATCGGATTCTTCTTCGCCCGGTCCCTGCAGGAAAACGTATTTCTTGCCGGTTTCCTCTGATTCGAATGTGAAGAGAATTCTTGCTTCAAATTCTTCCCCGTCTTCGTTGGTGATCCAGATTGTGTTTTCATCCATAGTTCTAACCTTCTTTCTCAGAAACCAGAGGATACCTGGGAGTCCAGGTAGGACTGCAGAATCTGCACGGCAGCCAGCTGGTCAATCTTCTTTTTGCGTTTTTTACGGGACATGTCTGCTTCCAGCAGAATCGCCTCCGCTTCTTTGGTGGTGTAGCGCTCGTCCCAGAGGACGACTTTGATTCCGGATTCCTGTTCAAGAACAGCTCCGAATTCCTCGCAGATATGTCCGCGTTCGCCGACATCGTCATTCAGCAGCTTCGGATAGCCGAGAACGATGATATCTGGCTTTTCTTTATTCACAAGTTCCAGGACCTGATCCATGGCGCTGTCATAGTCATCCGGTTTGAAGCGCAGCGTTACCACTGTCCGCGCAATGAAACCGGTGTCGCTTTCGCTGACACCGCATGTTACACTTCCCAGATCAAGTCCGAGATATCTTGTCATTATTGATGTTCCTCAAGATAGAATCTGACGAGTTCCTCAATGATCTCGTGTCTTTCAACAGACTGAATCACACTTCTCGCATTGTTATGACTTGAAATGTATGCGGGGTCATTAGAGATCAGATAACCAGCGAGCTGATTGATGGCATTGTAGCCTCTTTCCTTGAGCGCTGTCTCCACATGTCTGAGCACTTCGCGGATGTTCTCACGCCTGATTTCTTCCGCATTGAAACTGACTGTCTCAGTCATATCATGATTTTGACGGTTCATTATTGATCCCTCCTTCTTTCTATCATTCTAAAATAAATATCCCTAAAAGTATAGAACACATCACCTGTTTTGCGCTTGAGCCATGAAAAAACCGAAGCGGAAGACCGCTCCGGTTCATTGCTTACGCGCTTACTTTTTCTTTGATCAGGGCAATCGCTTCAGGAATGCGGGATGTATCTCTTCCGCCTGCCTGCGCCATGTCTGGACGTCCGCCGCCGTTGCCGCCGGTCAGCTGTGCCGCTGCCTTGACGAGATCGCCGGCCTTGAGTCCTTTGGCAATCGCTGCCTTGGAGGATGCGCAGACGAATGTGACCTTGCCGTCAGCTTCGTTGGAAATGAATACGAAGCCGTCATTCATCTTGTTGCGCAGTGTTTCGGCATATGCCTTCAGGCTTCCGTTTGCCTTGTCCTTCAGGCTGAGGATCAGAACGGAAATGCCGTTGATATTCTCTGCCTTGGAGACAACTGCGTCAGCTTCCAGCATCATCGCCTTCTCATTCCAGGCTGCGATTTCCTTGCGCAGTGACGCGTTGTCATCGCTCAGTGTCTGGATCTTGTCCTTGAGACCTGTCCAGGATCCCATCTTCAGGACAGATGCAGTTTCATACAGATAGTCTTCCTCGCTGCGGAATGCTTCATACGCCTTCATCTTTGTCAGGCTGGTGATTCTTCTGATACCGGAACCGATGGATTCCTCGGAAACGATCTTGAAGAGACCGAGTTCCGCTGTATTGGATACGTGCGTACCGCCGCAGAATTCCTTGGAGAAGTCTCCCATGGAAACGACTCTGACAGTATCACCGTATTTCTCATCAAACAGTGCAGTTGCGCCTGTCTTCTTCGCATCTTCCAGTGCCAGAACATCTGTTGTGACAGGAATTGCCGCCATGATCTTCTCATTGACGATGTGTTCAACTTCCTTAAGCTGGGCGTCTGTCGGCTTTTCAAAGTGCGTGAAGTCAAAGCGTCCGTAGTCCGGTCCGTTGTAGGAACCGGCCTGGGCAACATGATCGCCGAGTACCTGCTTCAGGGCTGCCTGCAGAAGATGCAGTGAGGAGTGGTTGGCTCTTGTCTTCTGACGAGCTTCAGCGTCGTATGCACCCTTGAGAACATCTCCTGTATGCAGTGTTCCGCGGATGTTTTCCAAATGATGCAGTGCCTGCTGGTGAGGAGCTTTTCTGACATCTGTGACATCAGCGCTGAATGTGTCATTCCAGACTTTGCCGGTATCAGCGCACTGGCCGCCGGATTCCGCGTAGAAGCATGTTTCGGAGAGGATGACGTCTCCTTCTTCTTCCAGCTCTTCCACCATGACACCGTCCCTGAACATGCCGAGGACCTTGCCGCAGCATTCCTTATCTGTATAGCCTGTGAATACCGAAGCTTCCGTGAAGTTCATCAGGTCTTCGGACTGGCCGTGCATGGACTGCTGTTCACCGCGGGCGTCACGGGCACGCTGTTTCTGCTCTGCCATCTTCTCTTCGAATCCGGCAAGATCAACAGAATAGCCGTTGTCTTCAGCGATTTCCGCTGTCAGCTCTTTCGGGAAACCGTATGTGTCATACAGTCTGAATACGACATCACCCGGCAGAAGCTTTGTATCGCTGTGCTTTGCCAGCTCATCGTTCAGCAGGTTTTCACCATTCGCAAGTGTCTTGTGGAATGCTTCTTCCTCAGTTCTTACCTGTCTCTCGATCAGGGCTACCTTGTCCTGCAGATACGGATAGAAGTCTTTCATGTTGTCAGCGACAACCTGGACCAGTCTGTACATGAAGGCACCCTTGATGCCGAGCTTGATGCCGTAGCGGACAGCTCTGCGCAGTACTCTTCTCAGGACATAGCCTCTTCCCTCGTTGGAGAAGGAAGCACCGTCAGCGACAGCGAATGTGACTGTGCGGATATGGTCGGCGATGACGCGGTATGCCATCTTGTATTCTTTCTCATCATAGGAATGGGCAGCGAATTCTTCTGTCTTTCTGATGATCGGCAGAAAGAGATCGGTATCGAAGTTTGTCTCGCCGTCCTGAATCAGGCAGACTAGACGTTCCAGTCCCATACCGGTATCGATGTTCTTCTGCGGCAGTTCCTTGTATTCGCTTCTCGGTACTTCACCCGGACGGCAGTCATACTGGGAGAAGACGATGTTCCATACTTCGATGTAGCGGTCGTTTTCAATATCATCAAAGAACAGTTTTTCACCGAGTCTTTCGGGATCGTACTTTTCACCGCGGTCATAGAACAGCTCGGTGTCAGGTCCGCCCGGACCTCTGCCGATTTCCCAGAAGTTGTCAGCTGTCTTGCGGATGTGCTTCGGATCCATACCGACGCTGATCCAGAGATTATATGCTTCCTCGTCATCGGGATAAACCGTGACATACAGACGCTTGGGATCAAAGCCGATCCATTCCGGACTTGTCAGGAATTCCCATGCCCAGGGAATCGCTTCCTTCTTGAAATAGTCGCCGATGGAGAAGTTACCGAGCATTTCGAAGAATGTGTGGTGACGGGCTGTCTTACCGACATTCTCAATGTCGTTTGTACGGATGGACTTCTGGGCATTGCAGATCCTGTTGCACTTCGGTTTCTCCGTACCGTCAAAATACTTTTTCAGTGCCGAGACACCGGCGTTGATCCAGAGCAGTGTCGGATCATTGTGGGGAATCAGGCTTGCGCCGGGTTCAACCATGCATCCCTTGGACTTGAAGAAGTCAAGGAACATCTGGCGTACCTGATTACCTGTCAGTTGTTTTTCACTCATTTCAGCCTCCTGATAAATATAAAACGTTCCTGAAAATCCAGGAACGTTTGCACGCGGTACCATCCTGGTTCGCAGAACATGTCTGCGCACCTTGATTGATCCATAACGCCGGATATGCGTCGCTGATTAGGCGCTCTGATGAAGGCAGCTTCTTCCGCATGTTCATGAAGTCTTGCACCGGCCGGCTTCTCTCTTGGATGAAGGTATACGGAATACTCGTTCTTCGTCTTCGATTTCGCTGACCATTGTAGCACAAAACAATGAAACAGGCTATGAATTTGTCATTCAGAACAATTCTTTTCGCTCGGTCAGTCTTTTTGCCAGTGTCGTTTCACGGGGATGTCTGTCCAGAATGCCGATTCCTTTGCGGAAGGCACTGGTTTCCCCGAGAATCACAAGCGCTTTTCTTGCTCTTGTAATGCCGGTATAAAGCAGTTTTCTTTGGAGCATGATGTTCATCTGCCAGGTGATCGGCATGATCACGATCGGATATTCGCTGCCCTGCGACTTGTGGATGCTGATGCAGTAGGCAAGCGTAATATTATTGAACGTTTCCTGGGTGTATTCGACAAACACGCCCTGGAAATCGACAACGACGGACGGCTGGTGGTTCATACTTTCGGAAGCGGTGATGATCTCAGCCAGTGTTCCGATATCGCCGTTATAGACATCATCATCCGGCTGGTTCTTCAGCTGCAGAATCTTGTCCCCTTCACGCAGCGTCATATAGCCGACGCGCAGCTCACGCTTTTCTTCCGAGGGCGGATTGAAGCACTGCTGCAGGGTGTTGTTGAGAATATCAATGCCGGCAGCGCCGCTGTACATCGGGGAAAGCACCTGGATATCCTCCAGGGAATATCCCTTCTCCATCGCGTTGGAAACAACGGACTGGACAGCGTCTTTGATCTGCTGGCGGGGAACGTCAATGATGCCGACGTCATTGTACGATTCATTGCATAAACCGAGATTGATATCGTGGGCAAGGCTGATGACGCCGCTGCCCTCTTCCTGGCGGTAGATCCGGTCAAGACGGATCAGAGGGAACAGCTCGCTGCTGATCAGATCACGCAGCACGCATCCCGGACCGACGCTTGGCAGCTGGTCTTCATCACCGATGATGCAGATCCTGCGCACATTGCGGCACGCCTTCAGCAGGTTGCTGAAGAGCCATACGTCAACCATCGAAAACTCATCGATGATCAGCAGATCTGCACTCAGCGGATCATCCTCATTCTTGCGGAATGTATTCGTTTCAAGATCCCATAAAAGCAGTGAATGAATCGTCGCGCTGTCGCTTCCCGTCAGTTCCGCAAGACGCTTGGCAGCTCTTCCTGTCGGAGCGGCGCACATGACCTGCGAAGACGGATACATCATCTGGAACAGCTTTACCATGGCTCTGACAACAGTTGTTTTTCCGGTGCCGGGACCGCCGGTCATGATCATGACAGGATTGTCAAACAGGCATCGGATCGCGTCTTTCTGCTTGTCATCGTATGTGATGCCGATATCATCCTGCATGGCATCGAGGTATCTGTATACATGATCCATATCGCACGGATCGATTTCCTTGTACGGGAACTGATGCAGAAAATCACTGATATACATTTCTGCATCATACTGGGTAACCGGATAAATTCTTTCTTCTTCCTGAATCAGCTGCCGTTTCATGACAGCCTGGCTGAGCAGTTCGTCAAAATCCGCATTAAGTCCAGCGGTGCGGCGCTGGAAATCATCTGCCAGCGCTTCATAGCGGACATAGCTGTTACCCTGCGAAACACAGAGATCCATGCACGCTGAAACAAGCAGCGCGTACAGTCTGCGTTCATCATCGTCACTGACACCGAGTGATTTGGCAATCTTGTCAGCTGTTGCGAAGCCGAATCCGTCGCATTCTTCGATAACGCGGTATGGATTCTCTCTGATCTTGCTTAATGCTTCAGCACCGTATGTCCTGTTCAGACGGACAAGATTCCGGTAGCCGATGCCGCTGATATTGAGAAAGCGCACAAGATCATCGAGACCGCTGTCTTCCTGTTTGATGCCTTCGCTGATTGTCATGATATGCTTTTCAGAAAGCCCTGGGACAAGGCGCAGGCATTCCGGATCGCTGCGGATCTGCTGGAGACAGTCATCACCGAGCGTGTCGGCGATCTTCTGGGCTGTCTTTCTGCCGACTCCGGGAAAGGACGCACCGGAAAGATATCTGACAGCCCCTTCCTTTTCACTGGGCAGACTGACGGACATGCCGGCAATCTGAAACTGCATGCCGTAGCGCGGATGCTCGACATAGCTGCCGCTCAGCGTATAGAGAACATCGTATTCCGGTACAGGAATACTGCCGGTCACGGTGACTGTTTTCTCAGAAGCATCATATGTTCTGAACTTGGCAACGGTGTACATCGTCTGATCGCTGCGGAAAAGAACATATGTGAATTTACCGGTGATTGAAATCAGTTTCTGATCTTCCATATGCCCTCCTATAACGTCATCAGTACAGTCATCAACAGATTGTATGCCGCATGCACAATGCAGGAGGAAATCAGATTCCTGCTGCGAAACGCGCACCGGCAGAGAAATATACCCATCAGGGTATAGATCAGAAAGAACAGAATCATGATATTCTGACTTGCCGGAATCATGAACATAATATGCAGCAAAGCGAAGATACATGATGAGATGACTGCAGATATAATATTGCCTGTTTTTCTGCGGATTCTTTCAAAAAGACAGCCGCGGAAGATGATTTCTTCCATGATCGGCGCAAAGATGACCGCTCCGAAGACAAGAGAGGCATTCACGCCGCTGCCTGCCGGATTGACGGCAGTATCAGCGCCGATGACTCTTGCGGCTGCAAGCCACCCTATCAGCATCCCCGTCAGATTGCGCATTGATGTCATCAGAATAAAGCGGCAGCGTCTGCGGAAATCTTCCATTTCCTCATAGACGTTCGGCAGAATGATCAGGATTGATACACAGAGGATCACGATCATTCCGATGATTGAAACAGTGTCTGCCGCAGCCGGAAGCGTCTTTCTTGCAAATGGCATCAAGACTGCCTGATGCACAAGGAGATAGCCGGCAAAGTACAGCAGAAACAGCAGTACTGTCTGTCTGTCAGACAGCTGCTTCCGCATGCACTTTCTCCCGGATCATGCTTTCAAGATTGTTTCCGCCGCGGTAAACCGTTTCGATCTTGCCGCCGCAGATTAAAGTATCGCTGTCATAGATGACAGCTTCCTGTCCCGGTGTCACGCTGCGGATCAGCTGCGGATACTCAGCTGTCAGGCTGCCGTCTTCATTGACGCGGAGTGTGATATCGTTATCGGCCTGGCGGTAGCGGAATTTCGCGCAGCCGTTGAGCGGGAGTTTTCTGTCTGCCAGCCAGTTGACGTCTGTGATCGTGCAGGAGTCAGAATAGAGCAGATCCTCATGATTCTTTCCTGCCACATAGAGTTCGTTTTTCACAACGTCCTTTCCTGCCACAAAGAACGGACCGATACCGCCGATATCCAGTCCCTTGCGCTGGCCGATCGTATAGTAGAACACACCGTGATGTGTTCCGACTGTCTTTCCTGTTTCGATATCAATGATCGGACCATCCTTCATCGGCAGATAGTTTGAAAGGAACTGTCTGAACTTGCGTTCGCCGATAAAGCAGATTCCGGTGGAATCCTTCTTCTGGGCAATTGAAAGATCAAGTTCGGCTGCGATGCGGCGCACTTCGGGCTTCTCGGTATGACCAAGCGGGAATACCACATGGTCGAGAACTTCACGTCTGATTTCCGCAAGGAAATAGGACTGGTCCTTGTTTCTGTCATCCGCTTTCTGCAGGACAGTCACGCCGTTTTCCGTTCCGGTTCTTGCGTAGTGACCGGTAGCGACTGTATCAAAGCCTTTGGAGGCAGCGAATTTCATGAAGCTGTCAAACTTGATGTATCTGTTGCAGAGAATATCCGGATTCGGTGTTCTTCCCTTGCGGTATTCGGAAAGGAATGTTTTGAATACGTCATCCCAGTATTCCCTGATGAAATCGATTCTGAGCAGCGGCAGTCCGAGCTTTTCAGCGACAGACTGGGCGTCATGGTAATCCGCTTCCTGCGGACATACAGGATCATTGATCGTCGGGTTGCCGCTGACGTCATCGTTGGCGGCGGAATCCCAGTTGCGCATGAAGGCGCATGTTACGTCATATCCCTGCTCTTTCAGAAGATATGCTGCGACAGCGCTGTCAACGCCGCCGGACAGACCTACAAGTATTTTTTTTGCCATATGCATATACATAAAAGAAGCCGAAGCTTCTTTATGCTTAACCTTCCTTTCTCACGGATGCGCACATCCGGTAGCTCGGGCATTCCTGTCCGCATGTGTTGTCTGCAATCCTGCGCAGCTCAGCGGGTATGAAGATGCCGATTTCCTCTTCATCATAGCCGACCTGGAAATTTGTCTCGCTGATGATGATCGGACGTTTCAGGACAGAAGGGTTCTGTTTGATAAACTGAATCAGCTGATCTGTTGTCATGGAATCGATATCGATTCTGCTCTCCTGAATGACTTTGGAACGCTTTGAGATAATGTCATCGCTTCCGTTTTCACTTCTGATCAGAAGATGACGGATCTCATTGTCATTCAGCAGTGTTTTAAATATGTTTTTTTCAATATATTCAAGATTGTGATCTTTCAGCCACTGCTTTACTTTGCGGCAGCTGGCACAGCCCGGTGATGTGTATACAACGATCATAGACCCTCCTATGTTAGTTATTATAGCATTCCTGTCAATGAGTATATACGAATGTTGAAATTAACTTTGATCTGTGGTTAAATGAACATGCGTTGAACAGGTGCGATTGCTGGCAGAGTCAATTCCAGAAAGATACCGGCTGATGAAAGGTATCATTGACAGCCATCATGCTGGAGCCTGCGAGCACTATCGTTAGATACGGCGGTCCGTTATCCCATCAAGTGATTCCTCAAATGGGAATAAGTCGGGTGGTACCGCGCGAAAGCGTCCCTTCATCAGGGCGCATTTTATTTTTACGGAGGATAAGAACATCATGAAAAGAATGCTGTCTGGAATCAAGCCTACGGGTCAGCTGCACCTGGGAAACTATATCGGCGCGCTGAGTCATTTCGTTGAATATCAGGACGAATATGACGTATATGCCTTTATCGCAAATCTGCACTGCATTACGGTTCCTCAGGATCCGGAAGAACTGCAGAGAAACCTGCGTGACTGCGTCGCACTGTATCTTGCCTGCGGCCTCGATCCGGAAAGATCAACGATTTTCCTGCAGACAGATGTCAGAGCGCATGCCCAGCTCGGCTATATTATGTGCTGCCATACCTATCTCGGTGAGCTGAACCGCATGACGCAGTTCAAGGACAAGATGGCCAAAGGCGAAAAGAACCTCAGCGGCGGTCTGTATACCTACCCTTCTCTGATGGCTGCGGACATTCTGCTGTATGACGCGGACTATGTACCTGTCGGCGAAGATCAGAAGCAGCATGTTGAGCTGACAAGAGATCTCGCTGAAAGAATGAACAACAGATACGGAAAGCTGTTCACGGTTCCTGAACCGCTGGTACCGAAGGTCGGTGCCCGTATCATGTCTCTCTCTGATCCGACAAAGAAGATGTCCAAGTCCGATAACTCTGACAAGGGATGCATCTACCTGCTCGATGATCTGAAGAAGGCAAGAAAGAAAGTCATGTCCGCTGTGACTGACAACGAGGCAAGAGTTCACTTTGATCCGGAGCTGCAGCCGGGTATCTCCAACCTGATGCAGATTCTCTCCTCCCTTTCCAGCAACAGACCGATGGGTGACATCGAGGCTGAATTCGAAGGCAGGGGATATGGTGACTTCAAGCGTGCCGTGGCTGACAAAGTATGCGAGCGTCTTGACATGATCCAGACAAGATACAGAGAAATCGTTGAGGGCGATATGATCCGCAAGGCACTGACATCCGGTGCCGAGAAGGCTTCAAAAATCGCCGATGCCAAGCTGGATGAAGTTCAGAAAGCTGTCGGCATGGAAATCAAGTATTGAGAATGAAATGAGCCGTATCGAAAGGTACGGCTTTTCTTTTTGAACAAGAAAAAGGACTGCATGCGCAGTCCCTGTTAAGATTCATCGGAAAGGATCCGCAGAAGATGTTCGCATCGTTCCATCTGTCTGCGCAGTATACGGACGTCTGTATCGGTTTCTACAGATATGCCGTTCATGAACAGCACTTCTGTTCTGCCGTTTCTTGAAACTATGTGAAGCAGGTGATGATATGAATACCACTCACAGCTTTTGTCCTTCATGGAAGTGGTGCCGAACCAGATCTCTCCGGTCGCTTCACTGATGAGCACCGGCGGTTTCTGCCTGATCCCCAGAAGCATACAGGCAGCTTCCATTCTGCCGCGCATCGTGCTTCCGTATTTCAGGCAGCACTGTTCCAGGATCTGCACCGGTGTTTTTGAGGATGTGACTGTATTGCCTTGAGAATCAATCAGGTGCGTTTCGCCTGATGCCTGCTTCATGAAGATGTACTCAGAGTTCACAGCCTTCTTTGTCGGAGCAGGAAGAACATCCTTCCTGTGAGCAGATGACCTCAAGAGCGCGGGTATCGATCGCGTATGCCTCGATTTCAACCTTTGCACCCATTGCGAGTTTTGAGACTTCGGCAGCGCTTCTTGCCGGATACGGTTCACTGAAGTATTCGCCGTATACTTTGTTCATCTCGGCAAAGTCATTCAGATCCGTGAGAAATACGGTTGTCTTGAGAACATATTCAAGTCCGATGCCGCTTTCTTCCAGCAGCGCTTTCATATTTCTGATGCACTGTGCAGTCTGTTCTGCGATTCCGCCTTCCACGATCCTGCCTGTTGCCGGATCGATCGGCAGCTGGCCTGAAAGCAGAATGAAGTCACCGATCTTGACTGCCGGTGAGTACGGTCCGATTGCCTTGGGGGCATTTTCCGATTGGATGGTTTTCTGCATCATAATGGTATCTCCTTATTCGTAATACGGTTCATCCTGTTCATCATCAAAATCATCATTGAGATCTTCATAGAATGAATAGTATCTGTCTTCCCTTTCTTTCATGAGTTCGCCATGGTGTCTGTCGGATACGACAAACAGAATATACAGGCTGAACAGAACAGCGAGTACGCATGTAACGACAGACAGTACATCATTGATCGATTCAAGCATGTGTTCCCTCACTTTCTAAGAATATTATACTCCGATTCAGCGGATGTCTATTGATTTGACTCCCACGTTTCTAGGTACTGAGATCCCTTCAGAACTTCATCGCCGGACAGTCCGGCATATTTTCTCTGCCGTTCCACTTCGTAAATACACAATGCGACACAGTTGGAAAGATTCAGGCTGCGGGCATCAGGTACCATCGGGATGCGGATGCATCTGTCCAGATGCTTCTGCAGGATACGCTTGTCAATGCCGGTGCTTTCCTTGCCGAAAACAAGATAGACTTCTTCCTGTGTCTTTGTATAGTCGAAGGAATCCGGACTTCTGTGTCCGTATCTTGTGACAAAGTAGAAATCACCGTGATTCTCTTTTTCAAACGTATCCCAGTCAGGCCAGACATGATATTCAAGCTCCCTGACGTAATCCATCGATGCCCTTCTCAGATGTTTCTCATCGAGATAGAAACCAAGCGGTTCAATCAGATGCAGACGGCAGTTGAATGCCATGCAGGTGCGCATGATATTGCCTGTGTTCTGAGGAATCTCAGGTTCATACAATACCACGTTCAGCATGCGGCTTTCCTTTCACGAAATGCAGGATCACCAGGATCAGCGCTGAGATGATCGTGAAGAGAACGATGATCCTCATCACCAGATCAAAGAACAGCTGTTCTGTCATCATATTGATCATCAATGATGTGTTCGGATCCAGGAAGAACAGGTCATTGTCAAAGAAGACATAGTGGAACCGGATCCAGAAGTCATTGAAATCAATCAATGCATAGGCAAGACAGAAGATAACCACTCCCGCTAAGAGCAATAAACCCTTGTGGCAGGCATCGCGCAGTACGGACATCACGTCTTTTGAAAGCGCGATCGCGCTTGCAGCAAACAGGATCAGTGTGCCAATGACCATATAGTTTCTGGCTTTCACGGCATTCTGATACAGATTCTTGACGTCCACCATGTGCAGTGTCTCACGCTCATTGTAGACTTCTCTCTGTACACCGTTCACTGTTGCCTCAACAACGATGTCATCACGTTTGTCCTGCAGATAATCAAGCAGCGTATCGGTGGCAGCCATCAGGTCTTCACGGTTCATGCCGGTATCAGCTTCCTGGGTGCCCTTGTCGTATTCATATTCATAAAATGATCGTCTGAAACAGCAGAAATCAATGACGGTCAGAAGCAGTGCCGTAAAGAACAGAAATCCTGCTATCGCGCTTAAAAGCTTAGAGATCTTCATGTTCCATCCATTCTTCCATTTTCCTGACAGCCTTCCCGCGGTGGGAAATGCTGTTCTTTTCATCATTTGTCATATCAGCCATCGTCTTCTGGAACGGCGCGTACCAGATGATCGGATCATATCCGAATCCGTTGGATCCGGACGGCTCCCAGGCAATCTCGCATTCGACCGTATCAAAGAAGACGACCGGTTCATGATCAGGACGGGTAATCGCGATCGCGCACGCATAGCGGCATGTGCGGTCCTTCCTGTCCCCCATTCTTTCCAGAACGATTCTGTTTTTCTCTTTGTAGTCTGTATCATGGCCGAGCCATCTGGCGCTGTGGATTCCCGGCTCTTTATTGAATGCGTCAATTTCCAGACCGCTGTCATCCGAGACGGCCATGATATGGTATCTGTCAGTGACAGCCTGGGCTTTGATCACGGCATTCTCTTCGAATGTCGTTCCTGTTTCATCGATTTCCGGCATATCCGGGAAATCATCCAGACTTCTGACTTCATATCCTTTGGGATTCAGGAGTTCTTTGAATTCTTTGATCTTTCCCTTGTTCTTGCTTGCGACAACAATTACTTTTTCCATAGGAAATCCTCCTTCAGAGAACAATTATAAACAACTGTCACTGCTGTGTCATCCCAATTGAAAAAGACGGACATTGTCCGCCCTGTTCATTTCAGTCTGCCTGTCTGGAGCCGGAAGTTATAGACAGCTCCGTACATTCTTGAGTTGTTGTGGAATACGCATTCCTTGATTTCCGGCCGGAAGACGTTGCCGTATCTGTCAGCGCCGAACTGTCTGACGACTGCTTCATGGATCATCTTCATTGTCCGCGGCTCATCGGTGAGATGACCGCCGATGACAAATGCTTCGGCATCGATGACACACTGGATGTTGTACATGTACAGCGCCAGTCTGTCACAATAGTTCTCTACGCCTTTGGTGACTGCCTCATCGCCGGATGCGACCTTTGCCATGATTCGCAGAATGTTCAGGTTTGCCTTTCCGGAGGTTTCCTCGACTGCTCTGGAAAGACCGTCGATGCTGCAGGCAAGCGCGAACATGTCGTTGTAGTCATCACGGCGCTTGTAATCTCCGCGGATGTAGGAAACTTCGCCGGATGCGAAATGCGCACCGTCCAGGATTTTTCCGTTGTGGATCACAGCGCCGCCGATGCCTGTATTCAGGATCAGCAGCATAACGCCGTTCTGAATATTCTTCAGGGCGCCATAACCGATCTCTGCCATTGCCGCTGCCTTTGCGTCATTTGCGATGACGACCGGCATACCGCCGATGTATTCCGAAAGCTTCTGTGCGTATGGATAGTCTCTGACCCAGCCGTATACGCCGCCGCTGTAGGCAATGCCGTTTGCCGAGTCAATGACGCCGGGCATTGTCAGGGAAAGTCCTTCGACCTTTCCGCGGTACTGGTCAGCGATTTTCTTAATAGGAGCGAATACCTGTTCCTCATTCTGAATATCGGTATATTCACTTCCCTGGTCCAGAATGTCCAGACCGTCTGTTATCACTGAATATCTCAGCTTTGTACGGCCGAGATCAATCGCAAGATATTTTTCCATATAATGATGTCTCCTGTGCAAGATTTCTACACCTATTCTAATACAGAAAAAATCATGCTTCAAACAGGAAGAGCGTCATTCATGCCCGATCTGCCATGTCTTTGACACTTGTAAAAACTTTTTTAAGTTTACTGTTGCATTTATTTTGAATCGGGATATAATAGTTCATGCACAAGTTATTGGGATATAGCCAAGCGGTAAGGCAACTGGCTCTGAACCAGTCATCTCGGGAGTTCGAATCTCTCTATCCCAGCCTGAA
>ONSK01000255.1 GCA_900320455.1 uncultured Erysipelotrichaceae bacterium
GACGAAGCGGACATGACGCTGGAATTCGGCTTCCTGAATGAAATCGACGCCTTTGCCGGCAGACTGTCAGAAGACCTGCAGATGATGGCATTCTCAGCGACAATGCCGGATCAGCTGCGTCCGTTCATCAGACGCTACATGCACTCACCGGTCACATTTGAAATCGGCGAGAAGGTCAGATTCAATCCGGATATCCGCCACGTGCTGGTGCCGTGCTACCATCACAGCTACGGCGAAACGATCCGTTCAATTCTTCCCGGATTCAATCCCTATGTCTGTCTGATCTTTGCCAATACAAGACAGGAGGCATCGGAAATCGCCGAGGATCTGAGAAGCCACGGCATGAAGGTGTCCGAGATCCATGGTGATCTGACAAGCAGACAGAGAAAGCAGGCGATGAAGGAAATCGCCGGTGCCAAGCATACATATGTCGTCGCAACCGACCTTGCCGCAAGAGGCATTGATATCGGTGAGGTATCCCATGTCATCTCCTGCGGATTCCCGGAAGATCTGGAATACTACGTGCACCGTGCAGGAAGAACCGGCAGAGCAGGATCCACCGGTACATGCTATGCGCTGTACAGAGAAAGCGACAACGGCTCGATCCGTTCCCTGCAGAAGAGAGGCATCCGCTTTGAACATCAGAGATTCAAAAACGGCTCCTGGCAGCAGCTCCGTCCGTTCGGAGCCAAGCGCAGAAAGCCGGATGATGAACTGACAAAGCAGATCTCCCAGATCATGACCAAGAAGAACACTAAGGTCAAACCTGGATACAAGAAAAAGAGGGCGGCTGAAATCGACCGTCTGCACCGCCGCAAGAGACAGGAAATGATCCGCTCCAAGATTCGTGAGGAAAAGAAGGCGATGTACAGAGAGCGGGCAAAGAAAGACAGAGAAAACGGATTATGATTCTCGGATGCCATGTCCAGATGAAGGCTCCCGGCTTTGTTGAAGGAAGCGTGCAGGAGGCCATCTCCTATCAGGCAGACGCGCTGATGCTGTATACCGGCGCGCCGCAGAACACAAAGCGCAGAGAGACAGAAGAACTGCGGATTCCCGAAGCACAGAAGCTGATGAAGGAAGCCGGCATTCCGATGGAGAATCTGATCGTGCATGCGCCGTATCTGATCAACCCGGCCAACTCCGTAAAGCCGGAAGTAGCGGAACTGGCTGTTTCCTTCCTGCATACGGAAGCACAGAGGACAGCTGCGATCGGTGCGAAGTACCTGGTGCTTCATCCCGGTTTCTATACAACCGCAGATCTTCAAACCGGCATCGAGACGGCTTCGAAGCATCTGAACACGCTGCCGGATCTTCCGGAAGGGCTTGTGATCTGTCTTGAAACAATGGCAGGCAAGGGTTCGGAAATCGGTTTCCGTTTTGAACAGCTTGCGGACATCATGGAGAACCTGAATCATCCGGAACACTACGGTGTCTGTCTGGATACATGCCATATTCATGATGCCGGATATGATCTGGAACACTTTGATGACGTACTGGATGAATTTGACCGTGTCATAGGTCTGAAACATCTTCATGTCATTCATCTCAATGATTCCAAAAACATCCGCGGTGCCAGAAAAGACAGGCACGCGAATCTCGGCATGGGGGAAATCGGCTTTAATGCATTGCTGAAAGCCGCATCCAATCCCCGCACAGAACATATTCCGAAGATTCTTGAAACACCGTATGTCGGCGGAAAGCCACCCTATGGAAAAGAGATTGAAATGCTGAGAAACGGTGTCTTTGATCCTTCCGTATTTGATGAACTATAAAAAAAGAATTCAGGCTGCTGAATTCTTTTTTTCGCGGATAATGGTTTCGATTTCCGAAATCAGAGCATCTTTCAGCTCGTTCTGCGGGACGCTGCGGATGACTTCGCCGCGGCGGAAGAGAAGACCTGTCTCATAGCCGCCGGCAATGCCTACATCAGCGCGGGAAGCTTCCTGGATGCCGTTGACCGGGCATCCCATGACAGCCACCGTGATATCCTCGTTTACGGTGTTCAGATAGGCTTCGATCTCTTTGACGATTGGAATCATATCATACTGGATTCTGCCGCATGTGGGGCAGGCAATGAAGTCAGGAACGTTATGGGCAAGATCAAATGCTCTGAGCAACTTCTTGCCGATGATCAGCTCTTCTTCCGGCGGTCCGGAGACGGATACGCGGATCGTATCGCCGATGCCATCATACAGCAGGGTGCCGAGGGCAGCGCTGGATTTGACTGCCGATTCAGTGAAGCTGCCTGCCTCGGTA
>ONSK01000253.1 GCA_900320455.1 uncultured Erysipelotrichaceae bacterium
CCGTCAGTGATCAGAGCATTCACTTTGATGGAAATCCAGAATGCTCTTTTGGCATGCGGATTCTTCATCAGATCAATGGTATTGAGACCGTCATTGGGAGCTCCCATCTTCATCGGAATGCCATTGGTGAGGGCAAAGCCAACACCGGTCACAATCATCAGAAGGCAGAAGACATGGAGGAAGGGATTGCCTTTGCACAGAAAGGAAAGTCCCCAGAACAGAGCTGCCGCGATCAGATTGATGATGACACCTCCCATATTGTAAAGAACAACCGGGAAATCATCGCCGCAGTTTCCGGGAGGCTCCATCAGACACTGTCCGCCTGTTCCGGCCAGGGAATATCTCTTCATCCGGATGCCGTCTTTTGTGCGGATCCAGATCAGGGAACCGACACGGAAGGATACAAATTTGTAGCCGCTCAGCAGTCCGAAGATGCAGTGGCCTCCTTCATGGATGATGATCTGAAGATACATCGCGATATAGAACAGCACCACGCCTGCCAGAAGAGACAGGATAAAATTCATATCATCCAGCTCTTCCGTGACTCTGGTAATCATAATTCCGCCAATCGCACCGATCAGAACAAACAGCGCCATCGGCAGATATTTCTCTGTCAGTTTTTTCATTGTATTTACCTCACACAGTGTATTATACAGTATCAGAAGAAAACCGGCAGTTACGCCGGTGTATGTTATCTTGCTTTCTTCCAGGTGCTTGGCGAGAAGAGGACAAGGATCGGATAGATCTCCAGTCTTCCTGCCAGCATGCAGAAGATCATGACAATTTTGGATACGTCGCTGTACGCGCTGAAGTTGCATGTCGGTCCCACTGCCGCAAGACCCGGACCGATGTTGTTGAAGGTCGCAAGAATTGCCGAGAAATTCGTTTCAAAGCTGAAACCGTCCAGAGAGATGATCAGAACGGATACAACGATGATGATCACATATGCGATCAGATAGGCAGTGGTATTCTCGATGATGCCTTCATCGATCGGTCTGTTGTTGACCTGGATCGAATTGACTTCGGAAGGATGCAGCGACTTGTGGATATTTCTGCGCAGGCTCTTGAACAGAAGCAGGAATCTGACCTGTTTCATACCGCCGCCGGTGCTTCCCGCACATGCGCCGCCGACCATCAGGAACAGCAGAAGCGCTTTGGAGAAGGATGGCCAGAGATCAAAGTCCGTCGTCGCGAATCCGGAAGTTGACATGACAGTGCCGACAGTGAATGCGGAATGTCTGACTGTTTCTTCCAGTGTTCCATAGAGCGGTCTTACATTCCATGCGATCAGCGTGATGGAAACGAACACCAGGAACCAGAACCATCTGAATTCCTCATCCAGGAAGGCATCTTTGAACTTCTTCATCAGAATCAGATAATAGACAGAGAAGTTGACGGAGAACAGGAGCATGAACACTGTCGTGACATTCTGCAGATACGGGCTGTAGCTTGCCATGGAGTCATTTTTGACACCGAAGCCTCCGGTGCCGGCTGTTCCAAGAGCTGTGCACGCCGCGTCAAATACAGGCATCTTTCCGATGACCAGGAACAGGAAGTTCGCAATCGTCAGTCCGATATAGATCAGATAGAGGATTTTGGCGGTATCTTTCATGCGGGGCACCATCTTGCCTACCGCAGGACCCGGTGATTCCGCTCTCAGAATATGCAGTGTAAATCCCTGGTTCTTTCCGCCCAGCGATACGATTGCCATCAGGAAGACAAGCACGCCCATACCGCCTGTCCAGTGTGTGAAGGAACGCCAGAACAGCAGTCCGTGCGGCATTGCCTCAACATTGGTCAGGATCGATGATCCGGTTGTCGTAAAGCCGGAAGCTGTTTCAAACACGGCGTCCACATAATGCGGAATCGCGCCGGAAATATAGAACGGCAGTGCTCCGAACATCGAGAGCACAAGCCATGTAAGTCCTGTTGTCACAAGACCTTCTCTGGCATAGAATCTCGCGGTTCTGACATTTCTGTTCAGCAGAAATCCGACACCGCCGAATACTGCCATGCCGGCCATGGTTCTGATGAATCCATGCACAGCCAGCGCTTCATGCATAAACAGACTGATCAGAAGCCCGGGCACCATCAGCAGCGTTTCAATCAGTACGATCAGCGAAATGATTTTGATTATGAGTCTGAATTTCATTCAATCACCTCAGTCCGCAAAAATATCATTCAGCTGTCTGACAGCAGTTTCTTTATTTGTAATGACGACAACGATATCCCCATCCTGGAAGGAGGAGCTGCCGTGAGCGATCTCCGCTTTTCCGTTATGGCTGATCGTTACGATCAGAGCGTTCTTGATCGTCTTGATATTCTTCAGCTGGTCGCCG
>ONSK01000251.1 GCA_900320455.1 uncultured Erysipelotrichaceae bacterium
GACAGTGTCTGCTTGCTTTCAGCCTCATGATTTCATCAGCCACCAGGCTGCACAGGTCTCAGTTTTCATAAACTTTAGACACTATCTGCGCACTTAATGTATCATATCAGAGACATTGAAAAAAGCATGGAATTCCATGCTCTTTCCTACAAGCATGCATGTTACAGCGCGCTCATGATATATGCCTGTGTTTTTCCCTGCCTGCTCAGCTCCATCGCTTTTTTCAGAAGCGGCACGGCATATGCGAAGTACATCCGCAGTCCTTCGCAGAGATAATACTGTTTCTCACCATCCTCATTGATCAGGAATCTGTCTTTCGGACAGCACCCGTGACAGAGTGAAAGCCATTCGCATTCCCGGCACTGTTTGGAAAGCGTGTCTTTCTTTGCGTTTCCAAACGCTCTCTGCCGCCCGCTGTCCGCAAGTGCACAGATGTCCTCTTCATTCAGATTGCCGAGTCTGTGATCTCTGTTCACGAAGTGATCGCAGCTGTAGACGCTGCCGTCTTTTTCCACAACCAGGACGTTTCCGCATGTTTCCGCGAACCAACATACATTGGACGGCTTTCCGGCCAGTTCCAGGGACGTTTCCGCAAAAATCTGCACATTCAGCTTCCCGAGATCATGCGTGATCCACTCACGGAAGATTTCTTTCAGGAATCTGCCGTACTGTTCCGGCTTCACGGAGTCTTCCGTGACATTGCCGTTTATATCTCTTCTGACGATCGGTATGAACTGGATCCATCCGGTATCCAGCTTTCTGAGTGCCGTATAGACTGCCCTGGCATTCTCTGCCGTATCTGATGTCACCGTGCACAGAAGATCCGGTTCAATTCCGTGCTTCTTCAGAAGCTTCACGGCGTTTTCCGCTTTCCGGTATGTATCATCACCAGCATTGTCATTCCGGTGCAGATCATGGATGTACCTTGTTCCGTCAATGGATACACCGACATCAAATCTGTTCTTCTTCAGAAACTCGCACCACTTGTCATCAATGAGTATTCCGTTTGTCTGCAGGGAGTTCCAGCAGTTCTTTCCCTGCGGCAGGTATTTCTTCTGCAGGGATACGGCCTTTTCAAAGAAATCCAGACCTGCCAGTGTCGGTTCTCCGCCATGCCACGTAAAAGACACTGTGCTCTGGTCACAGTGTTCAAGGTACGTACGGATGTACGTTTCCAGTACAGTGTCTTTCATCCGGTAAACCGACGGATCCTGAGAGCTGTCTGCTTTCAGGTAATAGCAGTAGGAACAGCTCATATTGCATAACGATCCGACCGGTTTGGCCATGGTCACAAAATCATTCATCGGTATTCAGATATCTGTCAAAGAAATCCAGTGTCTTGTTAAAGGAATCCATCGCGGCTTCCTGGCGGTACATCGGTTTGTCATAGTACCAGATGCCGTGCCCTGCCCCGTCATACCGGTGGAATTCATAGTTCTTGCCGTATTTCTTCAATTCCTCCTCAAGGGCATTGACCTCATTGACGTCCGGTCTCTTGTCATCGTTGCCGAAGATGCCGAGCAGAGGGATATTCAGCTTTTCCGTGTAGGTATGCGGTGATACCGGCTGCTGCGGCTTCAGGCTTTCCTCCGCCTGCACAACGCCGCCTCCCCAGCAGTCCACTGCCGCGTCAAAGCCCTCGATCAGGCATGCGGCCATGAAGGCGTGTCTGCCGCCGGAGCACATGCCGATGACGCCTACCTTGCCGTTGGATGTCTTCTGCATCTTCAGGAAGCCAAGGCAGCTCTTTGTGTCATCCATGACATCAGCGTCATACTGTCCGCCTGCCTCCATGGATCTTTTGGCCACTTCTGAAGGTGTGCCTTCACCTGCGCGGTGATAGATATTCGGACACATGACACCGTATCCGTGCTGGGTAAATCTTCTTGCGGTTTCCCGGCACCATTCATCCCATCCCGGCATATGCGGAATCAGAACGATGGAGGGGTACTGTTCTGTGCCCAGGGGTCTGGACCAGTAAACAGGAAGTGTGTTTCCCTTCTGATCAGGAATCGAGACAGTCTCGGCGATCATACCTTCGTATGCGCCTGTCTGAAGATCATTCCACATGATATTTTCCTCGCTTTTTCTGTTTTCATTTTAGCACAGCATTGTAATTCCTTCGTTTCATTGGCATCAGATTTCTAATACAATGGTATTAACAAGAAGGAGAATACATATCATGGGATTCCGTAAAGACTTTTTATGGGGCGGTGCCACCGCAGCCAACCAGTATGAGGGCGGCTACCTGGAAGGCGGCAGAGGCCTTGCGACTTCTGATGCCATCCGCGGCGGCAATGTCAATACACCCCGCAAGTACACAATCATGACAAAAGAAGGAGAAGTGATGGAACTCGGAAGAGAAGAATCACTTCCCGAAGGCGCAAAGGGATACATCATCCCGGGCATCTACTACCCCAGCCACCAGGCAGTTGATTTCTATCACAGATACAAGGAAGATATCGCACTGTGTGCAGAGATGGGACTGAAGTGCTTCCGTCTTTCCATTTCCTGGACAAGAATTTTCCCGAGAGGCGATGAGGAAGAACCGAACGAGGAAGGTCTGAAGTTCTATGACGACGTCTTCGATGAAATGCTGAAATACGGCATTGAACCGGTTGTCACGATCATGCACTTTGATACACCGATGTATCTGGCAGACAATCTCGACGGCTGGCACAGCAGAAAGCTGATCGACTACTATGTGCGCTACTGCGACGTCATCTTCAGAAGATACAAGGACAAGGTCAAATACTGGATGACATTCAACGAGATCAACATTCTCAGATCCTGGATGCAGCTGGGTATTCACAGCACAGCGCCGCAGGTCAGATACCAGGCAGACCACAACATCTTCGTTGCAAGCGCCAAGGCAGTGCAGCTCGGTCATTCCATCAATCCTGACTTCCAGATCGGCATGATGGTTGCCTACGGTCCGTTCTATCCGCTGACATGCAATCCGGATGACGTTATGGAATCCATCAAGAAGAACCGTGAGAAGGAATTCTTCATGGACGTCCAGGTCAGAGGTTATTATCCGGAATACCAGATGAAGTGGTTTGAGAGAAACGGCGTGAAGATTGAAATGGAAGAAGGCGACCTGGAAGAAATCGCGAAGGGAACCGTCGACTATATCGGCTTCAGCTACTACATGTCCAACACATCCTCCGCAGATCCCAATGCCGCAAAGATCGGCGGAAACCAGGTCTTCGGCGGAAAGAACCCGTACCTCAAAGCCAGTGACTGGGGATGGCAGATTGACCCGATGGGACTGCGTATTTCCCTCTCTCAGATCTACGACAGATATCACAAGCCGATGTTCATCGTTGAAAACGGCCTCGGCGCTGCCGACAAGGTCGAGGAAGACGGATCCGTTCATGACCAGTACCGCATCGATTACATGAGAGATCATGTCAGGGCAATGAAGGACGCTGTCGATCTCGACGGTGTTGACCTGATGGGCTACTGCCCGTGGGGACACATCGACCTCGTTTCTGCCGGAACAGGTGAAATGAAGAAGAGATATGGCTTCGTATTTGTCGACAGATACGATGACGGAACAGGCGACTTCTCAAGAAGAAGAAAAGATTCCTTCTTCTGGTACAAGAAGTGCTGCGAAAGCAACGGCGAAGACATTGACTGAGTGAAAAGGTGATGCCTGTGGAACGGAAGGAAATCGAATCTGTGATCCGTAAAATCGCGGAAAAGAATCTGAACTGCATTCAAACCATCGACAGGATCAAAGGACAGGCCATGATGACATCTCTGAAGGAATTCGGAGACGGCCTGACATACAAAGACATCATCGCCTACGCGGATATGGGCGGACTGTTCTCCGCCGGAAAGAAAGGTATTCTGCTTACAGAAGAAATGATCCGCAACAGCTCTCATCAGAAGGTGCTTCTGAAAGATATCGCTGCACTCAGCGCTGATCCGTCTCACGATCAGATCACCATTTCCCTCAAAGACGGATCTTCCGTCAGCTTCTGGTGCAAAGCCCCCTACGCTGAAAGCACAGCTGAAATTCTGAAACAGATCATCGCATAACAAAAGCCCTGGGAATTCCCGGGGCTTGTTTTAGTACGAGCGCTGATTCTCCAAAAAAGCCCACGCCAGGCCGGTCTGCTGTCTCCCTTATCTTAAATAAGTGCAGCTGACTGACTATCCGGATGATAATCATGCCGACTACACTTATACCGTACTGAAAAGCTGACAGAATACGCCAGCTAATCTTCTTCCGCCCATGTTCTTCCGGTCAGTGCATCAATGTTATCTTCTTCGTACTTTCTGAAATCGATCTTGTTCAGAACAGCGATCTGATAATATGACTTCTTCCCTTCATAGTTTTCCATGATCTCATGATCAGGACACATGTATTCATTCTTTTTCAAAGCAATGTCTCTTGTATAGACCGCATGCCCTTTCCTGCATGCGATCTTCTTCAGTGTTTCCGTGTCCACGATGTTCTTCAGCACAGCTGAGGCGTTTTCATGCGCGGCGAAGGGAACGCTGTAGGTGCTTTCCATGGATTCGATTCCATCGCAGTACCTGCAGGAATAGCAGTTTCTGTAGTCCGGATTGAATTTGCAGCGATGCTTGTTGTCTGTTTTGAAGATGCTTCCGCACCAGATACACTCGTACCTGGTGATTTTTCTGAAATGATCTGACATGGTATTCCCCCTGTTTGTTCCGTAAGAATACCAAAGCAGATATGCATATACAAGACGGCATCCGACAATCCGCATACCGGATGTTCGAAAAAAGGAAACCGGTCGGTTTCCTCTACATTCTGCTCAATACCGGAAGCACATGATCCAGCACTTTCTGATAGGCGCACGTCTCATCATTCAGATAACAGACGTTCTGTCTGCGGCATCCGCCGAAGCACATGTTCTTGTACCGGCATGTTTCACACGGCTTCTTCATGCATCCGGATGTCTGTATGAAACGCTTTGTCACTTCCTGATTTCTGAGCTCTTCGAAGGATTTCTCATGAAGATTGCCCATCAGGTATTCATCCAGACAGTAGAAATCACACGGATAGGTATCCCCGTTGGATTCAATCACAAACTGGGCTGTGCATCTGCCAAGCATGCCGCACTGGTAAGGCATCTGTCCATGCGCCATACCGTACAGATTCTCAAACAGATTGACGCTGTACATCTTTCCTTTTCTCACCTCTTTGATCCACTCATCAAAGAAGGCATTATAGAAATCC
>ONSK01000248.1 GCA_900320455.1 uncultured Erysipelotrichaceae bacterium
AAAAGTCGGAATCACAATGTCGAATCTTTCGATTCTTAAAACAGGAAAGGCAAAAGCAGTACGCATTGAAACACTGAACAAGATCTGCTCTGTTCTGGATTGTCAGCCCGGTGATCTGATGGAATACCGAAAAGATCCGGATACAGCAGAGTGATATTGAAACGCAAACCAAATGAAACAGCAGGGGGATCCTGCTGTTTTGCTTTGTGTTTGAAATGTATCATTACTGCTTTGGTTTCATGGCAGGTGCCTGAAGGAGAATCTCTGCCAGAAGGGAAGCAGCTCCCTCTTCAGAGATATCATCTGCCGGAATCAATATCCTGATGATTTCGTATTTCCAGGCGACTGGCGCAACGAAGACATCCATGATCATTTCTTCTCTGCGCGGATTCATCCTTCCAGCACTGTTCATATTGATTCTGCCGGTGCTCTGCGGCAGACAGCTGCTGTGGATCTGTCATTCACTTTCAGAGATTTGCGCAATGATCGTGTGCGTGATCCTGATTGGAAAGAAGAAAAGCATTTCAGAATAAAAGATGTAATGATCCTGCAGTCTTTCTTCGTTTACGAATTTTATATTGAAGTTGACTGGTTCAGAGTGTATTCTAATGCTATCCTGAATGAAACGATTCATGCTGCTGAGGTATTGTATGCGGCGGCATTCACTCAGTTAGAAACAGAGAGGCAGATTATGAAACCATACAATGAAATGACAACTGAAGAACTGACACAGGAACAGGCCAGACTGAAGGCGGAGTACAGAAAAGTACAGGCGCTGGATATGCATCTTGATATGAGCCGCGGAAAGCCTTGTCAGGATCAGCTTGATCTTTCCATGGGCATGATGGATGTGCTGGATTCCACTTCCGATCTGACATGTGAAGACGGCACTGACTGCCGCAACTACGGTCAGCTGGCAGGCATCAAAGAGGCAAGAGAACTCCTCGGCGATATGATGGAGAACAATCCGAAAGATATTATTATCTACGGCAACTCTGCCCTGAATGTCATGTTTGATACGATCAGCAGAGCATGGACACACGGAATCATGGGAAATACACCGTGGTGCCGTCTGCCGGAAGTAAAATTCCTCTGCCCGGTTCCGGGTTATGACAGACACTTCTCCATTACCCAGTATTTCGGCATCGATATGATTCCCGTACCGATGACACCGACAGGACCGGATATGGATATTGTTGAAAAACTGGTCAGTGAAGATGAAGCCATCAAGGGTATCTGGTGTGTTCCGAAGTATTCCAACCCGCAGGGTATCTCCTATAACGATGAAACAGTCAGACGCTTTGCCCGTCTGAAGCCGGCAGCTCCGGATTTCAGAATCTTCTGGGACAATGCCTACGGCATGCATCATCTGTATGATGATCATCAGGACTATCTGATTGAAATCCTTGCGGAATGCAAGAGAGCAGGCAATCCTGACCTCGTATACAAATTCTCTTCCACATCGAAGATCACATTCCCGGGCAGCGGTATCGCAGCACTTGCGACAAGCCCGAACAACATGGATGACTTCATGAACCATCTGAAGCATCAGACAATCGGACATGACAAGGTCAACCAGCTCCGTCACGTGCGTTTCTTCGGCGATATTCACGGCATGGTGGAACATATGCGCAAACATGCGGAAATCATCCGCCCGAAGTTTGAAATCGTTGAGAACACCCTGGAGAGAGATCTTGCCGGTCTCAATGTCGGTACATGGACAAAGCCTCTCGGCGGATACTTCATCATGTTTGACTCACTGCCGGGATGCGCAAAGGATATCGTATCCAGAGCGAAGAAGGCGGGCGTTGTCCTGACACCTGCCGGTGCCACATGGCCGTACGGAAAGGATCCCAACGATTCCAACATCCGTATTGCTCCGACATATCCGACATGCCAGGATCTGCAGAACGCGATGGATATCTTCACACTGTGTGTCAGAATCTCCGCCATCAAGAAGCTGCTTGCGGAAAGAAACTGAAACCAACCGGTCATTGACCGGTTTTTCTTCTGGATAAAAGAAAAGAGCGCTTTACGCGCTCAGTTTCAGTTAACCTGCGTACTGATCCAGGTAGTTGATGATGCCGTATTCCACGTCTTCCTTGATATCGGCATAATTATGGATTTCATGACGATATCCTGTATAGAGGACTGTTGTGACATCATTTCCGTTGTCTGCCAGCCAGTTTGCTGTCTGATAGACACCTGTGCCGTACTGTCCGACCGGGTCCTGGTCGCCGGCAATGTTGTATATCGGAAGATTCTTTGGGACTTTCGCTGCCCATTCAGGTCCGGTGATCTCCTGCATCATCTGCAGGAAGTACAGCCATGCGCGGTTGCTGGTGGGCTTTGTGAATGCGTCAAACGGGTCTGCCGCATGGTCATTCTGCACATAGGGATCGTCACAGATCCACTCATTGCCGAGCTTTACGCCTTCGCTGCATCTTGCGAACATCCATCCCATGAACGTTCCGCCAAGGGAAGGATCCGCTTCACTGCCTTTTCCTTCATCCACAAGCTTCTGAACGATTGCGATGTTATTGTCAAGATTCGGCCATTCTCCGGTTGTGCCGCAGATCACAGCAGCTTTCAGATCACTGCCATAGCGGGCAATGTACTGTCTTGTGATAAAGGAGCCCATGCTGTGTCCGAACATGAAGTACGGAAGATTCGGATATTTTTCAACGACAAGGTCGTGAAGCTTCTTTTCATCTTCAGCCATGGTTTCCGGTCCTTTGTCTCCCCAGTCACCCCATGTATCATTTTCCAGAGCTGTTTTGCCATGTCCGACATGATCATCCGCGGCTACGATATAGCCGTTTTCCATGAATGTCGTGATCATATGAAGATAACGCCTTGAATGCTCGCCGAAACCGTGAATCAGCTGGATAATGCCTCTGGGTTTGCAGGCAGGGACATAGATCCAGCCGTAAACAGTGTCACGTTCGTTGAATGACAAAAAACTGACTTCATGTAACATATGATATTTCCTTTCTGAAGCAAATGCTTCGTATCTGATTCCATTATAGCACCAGCCTGGAATCAAACTGAGGGATATGATTGCATCAGCTCTGACGTTCAAACAAATTTTACAATTGCACTGGAAAACAGTAGAAGAGTGATGGAAAATCTGATACTCTCTTTATGGAGGAAGTTTCATGAAAAGAATATCTGCAATTTTAATGTCAGGCGTGCTTGCTTTTTCTTTGTGCGCCTGCAGCGGAAACGGCGGAAGCAGCGATAAGCCTGCTGATACCGGAGCCGTTTTCAAAGCCGGTACGTACGAAGCAGACGGCACCGGTTATGGCGGATCTGGTTCACCGATCCATGTCAAAGTCACTGTTTCCGATACTGCCATTGAATCCATCGAATTTACGGCAGCAGGGGAAACACCTACAGTCGGCGGCGCGGCAATTCCGCTGCTTGTCGACAAAGTCGTTGCGGCACAGTCAACAAAGATCGACGGTGTTACGGATGCCACATTCTCATCCAACGGTTTCTTTGAGGCTGTCAATGACTGTCTGAAACAGGCAGGCGCTGATCCTGAGAAGCTTGAGCCGAAGGATGGCGGTTCCGCTGAAGCAAAAGATGTCGAAGAGACATATGATGTGGTTGTTGTCGGTGCCGGCGGTGCCGGTATGACAGCTGCAATCACAGCGAAGGAAAACGGCAAATCCGTTATCATTCTGGAAAAGGCCGCTGTTCCGGGAGGCAACTCCAGCCGTGCGACAGGCGGTATGAACGCTGCTGCCACACACTATCAGAAAGAACAGAATATTGAAGACAGTCCTGAACTGTACTATCAGGATACGATGAAGGGCGGTCATGACATCAATGATCCCGCGCTTGTCAAGACAATGGCTGAGCAGTCCTCAGCAGCAATTGACTGGCTCGATTCCATCGGCGCTCCTCTCAGCAACATCGGTCAGGCAGGCGGTGCATCCACAAAGCGTCAGCACAGACCGGTTGATGAAAACGGAAAGATTCTCTCTGTCGGTACATTCCTTGTTGAACACCTGAGTTCAACATGCAAGGACAAGGGCATTGAGACAAAGTTCAATACACGTGTAGACAAGATTCTTGTGGAAGACGGCAAGGCTGTCGGCGTACATGGAAAGACAGATGATGGCGCCAATGTAACGATCCACGCCAAGAGTGTTGTCATTGCGACAGGCGGTTTCGGATCCAATCCTGATCTGATCGTCAAATACAAGCCGGAACTGAAGGGCTATGTATCCACAAACGCATCCACGATCACAGGAGACGCGATTGCCTTCCTGGAAGATATCGGTGCTGATTTCGTTGATCTCGAACAGATCCAGATTCACCCGACAGTTGTCCAGAAGGACGGATCCCTGATCTCCGAGTCCCTGCGCGGCGACGGCGCGATTCTCGTCAATGCCGAGGGCAAGCGTTTCTGCAACGAACTGCTGACACGTGACGTTGTTTCCGCTCACGTCAATGAACAGACAGGCAGCTATGCATGGCTGATCGTTGACAAGAATATGTATGAACCTTCCACAGTTATCCAGAAGTATGTCAAGAACGGTCTGATGACAGAATGTGCAACGATTGCGGATCTTGCCAAACTGATGGAAGTTGATGAAAAGGTTCTGACTGAAACACTGAACAAGTGGACAGAATGCTGCAAGAACCAGAAGGATCCTGACTTCGAAAGAGGAAACTACGACGCGATCCTTTCCGATCTGTCCCACGCTCCGTATTACGCAGTCAAGATCGCTCCGGGTATCCACCATACAATGGGCGGTGTCAAGATTAACACGAATGCCGAAGTCATTGACGTCAAGGGCAATGTCATTCCGGGTCTCTTCGCAGCTGGCGAAGTCACCGGCGGCGTCCACGGCGGCAACCGTCTCGGCGGAAACGCTGTATGCGACTTTGTCGTATTCGGCAGAATTGCCGGAACAAGCGCATCCAAATAATCGTGCTTTAAAGGCGGATTGACTTCCGCCTTTTTTCTTTCTGCGGCTATAATAACGGTATGGAAATGAATGAAATCGGAATTGAACAGCATGCCGTCCTGATTGGAATGCTCGCAAAAGCCTTCTGTGAGCGATATGGCGATGAAACAGGCAGAGAACTGATGAAGGACATTCTGACGCGCTACGGGCAAGAGAGAGGCCTCAGGATGCGTTCCAATATGATCTCAGAAGGAATGACACCTGATATGACATCCTTTTTCATTGCCGGCGAATGGCGGGGTAAGCCAGGTGAGAATGCTTCAAATGCTTCCTATCTTGATCATGAATCTGTCTCAACTGTCACAAAGTGTGCCTGGTATGACGCATGGAAGACGCATGATCTGCTTTCCTACGGCACCATTTACTGCCATTGCATCGATGATGCGATCTGCCGCGGATTTGACGGCGGCTTTCAGCTGGACGTACAGAAAGCCATCGGAAAAGGCGATGATACATGCCGATTTGTCTGGAATGGATGCACGGATGAAAAACTGCTGAAGGAGAAGCGTGAAACATACGGAGAGAGATTCATTCTTCCGTTCTCATTTCACTGCAGAGAACTGATTGCTGTCACAGGACAGTATCTGAAAGAAAAAGGTTATGATGCTTCTCTGCTTTCATCTGTATCTGATGAATTGTGTGAATTATACGGAGAAAATATGCGAAATCTCTTTGATGAGACTGGAATCGCATTGTAAACTTGCTTTTTTCTGAAGTAAAACATAGAATATAAAAGCTGTTTACAGGAGGTAATTACAATGGCAAAAGCAATTTTAGTAAAATCAAAGAAGGATATCGTTGAAAGAGTTGCGGAGAATACAGGTCTGACAAAGAAGGCTGCTGAAGCTGCAGTCAACGAAGTATTCGCTGAGATCACAGATACACTGAAGGACGGCGGAGAGATCTCCATCATGGGATTCGGCAAGTTCGAAGTCAAGACACGTGCCGCAAGAACAGGAATCAATCCTGCAACAATGGAAAAGATTGAAATCGCTGAAAGCAAGGCACCTGCCTTCAAGGCTGCGAAAACTCTCAAGGACGCTGTCAAAGGAGAATAATTAAATTGAAAGGTATTCGGCTGAATACCTTTTTTGTGATACGATTTTCATGGAAAGAGGTGAAACAGATGAATACCGCTTTAGTAAACAATAAAATGCAATTCAGTTATCCGGATGGATTCTCCGTTCTCTCAGATGAGGAAATCCGTCAGCTGTATCAGACAGACAATCCGGATATCTATGCTATTCGTAATACAGAAAGACATATCACGCTGGCAGTATTCCATCACAAAACAAACACGTTCCTGGTCAAGCTGGCTTCCGCGAAAGATGTCGCGAAATCAACGGAAAGCAGGATTCGCAAGGGAATGAAGCAGGCAGGATATCAGCTGATCGGATTCAACAGCAGAGAAGCTGCCGGACAGACGGGAGAAGGCTTCAGATATCAGTACAGCGTGCAGGGAATCGGCCAGCAGTGCGATGTCCTTGTTCTGAAACATCAGGATACCTGCTATACCGTGTATTACTACACAAGACCGGAGCTTTCTGAAGAAAACCAGAAGGTATACGACGATATCCTTGACAGCATCACATTCACAGAATGAAAAAAGCGGATTGAATTCCGCTTTTTTGATTGGTCTCAGGCAATGACTTCGTCGTCGGAAAGGTCACTGGCAAGCTTTGTGACAGAAGCTCTCGCGACGTTGCATACGTGGTCGCCCATACGTTCAATCGTTCCGAGGATGTCACAGAAGATGGATTCTTCAACAGCAGAGGAGAGCTCTCTTGCGGCCATACGTCTGAAGTGATGACCGCGGAAACGGAGTTCCATATCGTCGAGGTTCTTTTCCATCGTCTGCAGCTTCGCGTACATATCCTCATCAGCTGTGACAAGAACTTCCGCGGACAGGTCATACATATCCAGGAACTGTTCGTACATTTCATTGATTTCAGCGGAAGCCTTCGGATTCAGCTTCTGACCGCTTTCAATCAGCATCTCATAGAACTCGCTCAGGTTCATTGACAGGTCGCCGATTCTCTCCAGGTTCTTGACAGCGTCAAGACCGACACGTACATCGATCGTATCTTTCTGAGAAAGATTCGGTTTCTGGGAAAGACGGATCAGATAGTCAGTGATCTTCATATCGAAGCGGTTGATCATCGCTTCATTGCGGTTAACGGTCTCAAGATCCTCGGATGTACCTGTGTTGTTCAGATATGCCATTGTCTCGACAGTGTTCTGACGGACAAGGTCAAGCATCTTCAGAGTAGCCTGCTGTGAAGCGAACAGGGCAGCACTCGGCAGGAGGTTGGAGATCTCTTCATCCATTTCATCGATGTTGATTTCAGATGTGGCAGGCTCATCACCCGGAACGATCTTTCTGGCAATCGCGACAATCTGGTTCGTGAACGGCAGGAAGAGCAGTGTTGTGACTGTCTTGAATATAATGTTGGCAATGGCAATCTGCATCATCGGATTCATGTTTCCGGCAATCATCTGAATGAAGTTGGCATACGGAACAAGCAGGATCATACCGATGATCGTTCCGATGATATTCAGAATGGAATGCAGGGCAGCAGTGCGCTTGCCGGCAGTGGAACCGCCGATGGAAGCGAGGATACCTGTCATCGTTGTGCCGATATTGGCACCGAACATGAACGGCAGGGAAGCCATGAATGTGACAGCTCCTGCGTCATACAGTTTCTGGATAACGCCGATCGTCGCAGCCGAGGACTGTACAGCCGCTGTGAGCAGAATACCGGCAAGAAGTGCCAGGAACGGGTTCTGCGCCATTGTCAGGGCAATTGACTCAAATTCCGGAAGTTCCTTCAGCGCTGCGAGAGCATCGCCCATCGCGGACATACCGAAGAAGATCAGACCGAAGCCGAGGATGACTTCGCCCATATAAATTGTTTTCTGTTTCTTGAAGAAGCAGATCAGAAGCGCTCCCAGGAAGACAATGAACATCGCGTACTTGTCAATATGAATGGAAATCAGGAACGATGTGACTGTTGTACCGATCGTCGCACCGAGAATAATGCCGGCAGCCTGTTCCAGTGACATCAGACCGGCACGGACGAAGCCGATCGTGATCGCGGATGTCGCGGAAGATGACTGCATGATGATGGTAATCAGAATACCGATCATCATTCCTGAAATTCTGTTGGAAGTATACTTGTTGATAAAATCTTTCAGCTTGTCACCGGCAGCGGCTTTCAGACCGTTGCCCATGAATTTGATACCGAACATGAAGAGGCCAAATCCGCCAAGGATCATGCCCCAGTCCAGCGATAACAGTGATGCCATACATTTTCTCCTTATTTGAAAATAAAAGCACAGGTTTTCCATGCCGTGCGCAGCACGCCCATACACAGAAAAAAGTGCAAGAGTCTCACAATTTCAAGACAGACCGGGAAGAGATCCGTGATGACGATCCGTCTGCGCGTAATGATCCGCGCCTGTTACTCCCTCAAACAGCCAAATTATACAATAATATAAGTAATTTTGATATATGTATAAGAAAACCTTTGATGTTCGATTTATCCCCACATTCAGTTTTATAATTAAGATAATCAGTAAAGGAGGCCGGTTGATCATACCGGAAAAAGCTATGGAAGAATACCTGAAAAACAAATGGATCCAGGCTGCCGCATGCCTGCTCGCAGCCCTGATTTCAATACTGCTGATCGCGCCGATCGCGGAATCCGCGAAAACGCACCAGGGAACGCTCGATTACCTTGACGGAAAGCGCAATACGGTGATGGAAATCTCTGCCGCGGCGATTGCGGCTTCCACAGCAATCAGTCTGATTCCCGGTGACGGCGGATCACAGGTGGCTGCCAAGCTGGCAGATCTCAGTTCCTATTCGATGATCGTGCTGTGCGCAGTCTTTCTGGAGAAGTATCTGACAACAGTGACCGGTGCGGTTGTATTCCGGATCCTGATACCGATTGTGTGTCTGATGTTAATCGGGTATCTGTTAATTAAAAAGTCAGACCGCATGAGGTCATTTGCTTTGCGGCTTGGCGTCTTCTCACTGGCGCTGTATTTTGCTGTGCCGCTCAGTGTGACGCTGTCCAAGACCATTGAATCAACATATCAGACATCGATCATTGAGAACGTTGAAAACGCGAAAGAGGAAGCGGAAGAGATTACCGGAAAGGCGGAAGACCAGTCGATCTTCAGCCAGTTCATCGCTTCCGTGACAGGCGGCGCCCAGGAAATCATCAAGAAGTTTGAGAACATGCTCAACAATCTGATCGAGTCACTCGCAGTCGTGATCGTGACGTCATGTCTGATCCCTGTCTTTGTTCTGATGGTGATGATGTGGCTGATCAAAAACATATTGCCGGCCGGTGTGCCGTATCCTTCCCCGGAAAGGCTGATACCGCTTCATGAACACAAAGCCTGAAACAGATATCGTTGATCTGCGGTTCGGCTATGCGGCGCCGCTGTTCTATCAGATCACGGGAGAAAAGGAACCAAAGCAGCTTGACCTTCTGGATACCTGGTTTCCCGGACTGATCGTAAAAGAAATGGAATCAGACGGAACAACGAAGACAGACGCGGAAATCCATGATCATGAGTTCCTGATCTATGCCGCAAGATACCGCGGAAAGCTGTATACAGGAACGTCATCAAGAGTCACGCAGACAGCCGGAAGACTGATTGGAACTGCCAGGGGAAGCAGGGACAAGGAGAGAAAGACGGCTGAGCTGTTCCGCAAACACCTTGCGGAAGTGCTTGTGACAGATTCTGAAGCTTTGAGTCTTCTGCAGGAGAATACCGACCGGAAGATTGATATCATGGATCAGGATCAGCTGAATGCCTTCTGGGATGAGCTGTTTGAATTCGCATATGATCTTGCGGAAACAAGATCAGAAACAGATCCGTATGATCTGATGAATGAAAACGCGCCGATGGATGATGAAGTCTTTGACGGCGTGATCTACAACACGATATACCAGCTGCATCTTCGTACATATGAGGGTACCGTCAACGCGTTTCTCTGGCTGCTTATCGGCGGACTGCTCAGAAATGAAACCGGCAGGCTGCTGCGGATGTTTGACAGTTCCTTCCGCTCGCTTCACAAAGGATACAGCGAACATATACCGCTGCTTCAGAAGCTGAATATTCTGCTGTTTCCGGAAGATTATGAACCGGTATATGAAGGAGATGATTTTGAAAGCAGGTTCCCGGATATCACATGGCACTGCGACTGCTGCGGGGATACGCTGAATGATCAGGAGAACTTTGATGATCATCTGCCGTACTGGCAGTGCAGAAAGTGCGGTTATCTGAATATGATCAGCGCAGATGAGATTTACGCAAGCGAGGAAGACTATTACAACGGCATCAAAGACAGCCATTCAGAGATGATGGAACAGGCAGTCGAGACAAGAAAGAAGGAGAAGGATCGCTGAAATCCTTCTCTTTTTTTTGGAAACTTTTCGCCCATATATCTCATGAGTGTTTTCTTCTACGATTTTCTCAGAGGAACGATGATGAGAAACCGGGAAGGAAAACATCTGAAAACAGTCAGTGAAGTCTGCGGTGAACTGGGGATCACCCGCAAGACACTGTTTTATTACGACCGCATCGGTCTGCTTGTTCCGGCAGAGAGAATCGGACCGCAGTCACACAAGATGTATTCCGAAACAGAGATCAGCCGGCTGAAGGAAATCCTGAAATACCGACACGCAGGACTTTCCATCAGTGAAATCTCCCGGATTCTCGGACAGGATTCCTCCATCCGGAAAGAAGTGCTTCTGGAGGTGCTGGAAAGGATGATGAAACAGAAAAAAGAAATGGAAAAGAACATTCTGTCAGTGCGCGGATTGCTTGAAAGTATCTGAGTTTTCTTATGGCTTGACTGTTCCCCACGGGAACGGAATTAGAATAACCGGGAGAGAAAAAGAACCGGATGAAAACAGTACAGGAGATTTGCAGAGCTTTCAGAATTACAAGAAAAACACTGTTTTATTACGACAGGATCGGTCTTTTGGAACCGACCGTCCGGTCCGGCAAACAGAAGGCCAAGGAATACGATGAGAAGGCTGTTGTACGTCTTCAGAAGATTCAGAATTACCGCCGGGCGGGAATGCGTCTCGAGGAGATCCGGCTGATCCTGGAAGACCCGGAACGGGAGGAAGAAATTCTGAATGAAGTGATCCGGCGTATGAAAGAAGAAATCATGGTTCTTCAGACATATACCGCAGAAGCGGAATATCTGCTGAAAGAGGCGGCAGGAAGGAAGGAAAAAGAAAACGATGAGTGAAGAAAACAAGAAGATCAGAATGGTGCCGGCTGTCTGCACACAGTGCGGCGCAAAGCTTGATGTGGATCCCTCACAGGACGCGGCAGTATGCCCGTACTGCGGCACACCGTTCCTTGTTGAAAAAGCGATCAATCAGTACAGCATTCAGTATAATCAGATCGATGTGCATAACAATATCCGCATTCAGCACGGAAAGCGCGGTGTTGTGGAATCCACCCTGGATTTCATAAATACCCAGCAGAAACAGCAGAAAGACTACCAGCTGGAACAGGAGCGTCTTGCCTTTGAAAAAGAAAAGTACGCGAATGAAAGAAGGGCTAAGAGAAACAAAACCATTCTCTCCTATATCGGCTGGTTCCTCGGCTTTGTCTACATCTTCCCGGTGCCGGTCATGTTGATCCTGAAGAAGAAAGAGAACATGAGCGAAGATCTCAAAAAGAAGATCATCATCGGCTGCTGGGCTGTGTATCTTCTGATCATCGGTTCCGGTCTTCTGTTCGGTGACCGCTCATCCTCGTCTGATACACCGAAACAGACACCCGTCCCGGCTGAGACGCAGACAGCCGTATCCGACTTTGATCCGAATACAAACCAGAAGGTGACAGTAGGCAGCTATACCGTTCAGATCCCGTCCACCTGGCAGCTGAAAGAAAAAAGCGCTTCGAATACCAACGGTTCAATTGCATACTTTGATCCGTCATATAGCACTGACGACTATGAAAAGATCAAAAATGATCCATCCATTCTTCTGAATGCAATGACAAAGGATTACTTCAAAGTAAACAGCAGTCACTCAGACACTGTCACAAGAGGCGGATTCGAGGATACTGCCGTCACCTGGAGAGGAATCAGTAAAGAAGGGCAGAAAGAACTCGAAGTCCATGTTCATATCATGCGTCATACCAGCAGTGATGCCTGTCTTGGACTGGCGCTGACACAGTATGCGGAAAATGGTCCGGATTACAGGAATGATTTTGAAAAGATCATCTCCTCGGTATCCTGGAGCGCTCCGGCGCCGACAGTAGCACCGCAGAGCGGCATGCGTCCGGAATTCAAGGAACAGATGGATTCCTATGAAGCATTCATGGATGAGTACATTTCCTTCATGAAGACGTTTGACGCCGAAAATACCACAGCGGAATACCTGAAGAAATACATGGACTTCCTGACGAAGTACAATGATTATGTGCAGAAGGTGGACAGCGTTGATGAATCCACACTGTCTGATGAGGAAGAGAAATACTACGTGGAAGTGACCACGAGAGTTTCCAGGAAGCTGATGGAAGCTGCCATTGAGATGAATTGAAAAAATGCCGGGCAACCGGCATTTTGTGTTACAGCTGTGAGCGGATGATCTTTCCGCTTGTTGTTTTCGGGAGTTCGTCGCGGAAGACGATGACACGCGGATATTTGTACGGTGCTGTCTTCTGCTTGACGTAATCCTGGATTTCCTTCTTGAGTTCCTCTGTCGGTTCCTTGCCTTTGACAAGGACAATGGAAGCCTTGACGATCTGTCCGCGGACAGGATCCGGTGCAGGGGAGACGCCGCATTCAAGAATATACGGCAGTTCCATCAGAACGCTTTCAATCTCGAACGGTCCAATACGGTAGCCGGAGGACTTGATCAGATCATCTGCGCGTCCGACATACCAGAAATAATCATCTTCATCTCGCCATGCAAGATCACCGGTATGATACCATCCGTCGTGTCTGACAGCCTGGGTATCTTCAATGTTATCGTAGTAGCCGGTAAACAGACCGCACGGCATGTTTTCATAATTGAGGCAGATCTCACCGGTTTCACCGGCTTTGACTTCATTTCCATCTGGATCAAGCAATGCGATCCTGTAGAGCGGATTCGGTTTGCCCATGGATCCGATCTTCGGTTTCATACCGACGAAGTTGCCGAGAACAAGCGTTGTTTCCGTCTGTCCGAAGCCTTCCATGATGGAAAGACCTGTCACTTCACGGAAGCGCTTGAACACTTCCGCGTTCAGAGCTTCACCGGCAGTGGATGCGTGCTTGATGGAAGAGAGATCATATTTGCTGAGATCTTCCTTGATAAAGAATCGGTACATCGTAGGCGGTGCGCAGAATGTTGTGATGTTGTATTTTTTGAACATCGGCATGATGTCATCGGCAGAGAATCTGTCAAAGTCATAGACGAAGACAGCGCCTTCGCAGAGCCACTGGCCGAACAGTTTTCCCCAGAAGGCCTTGGCCCAGCCTGTATCGGAAATCGTCAGATGGAGACCGTTCGGATCGACGCAGTGCCAGTAGCGGGCTGTGACGAAATGTCCGAGCGGATATTTGCAGGAATGTGTCGCAAGCTTCGGATATCCGGTGGAGCCGGAAGTGAAGATTGCCATCATCATATCATCGCCGCAGATCGAATCCTCAGTGCGCGGGAAGCGGCTTGTAAAGCGGGGAAATTCCTCATCAAAGAAATGCCATCCGTCAACCTTGCCGTTGGCGGTGATCTTCACCCTGATCTTTCCGTATTTTTCAATCGCGGATTCAGCCACGGACGTGCAGTTTCCGTCTGCCGTGCAGATGATCGCGCTGATGCCGGCAACGTCAAATCTGTAAAGATAGTCTTTCTCCTGGAGCTGGTCGACTGCCGGAATGGCAATGGCTCCCAGTTTTTCCAGGGCGATGACGATCGGCCAGCACTGCCAGTTTCTTCTGAGCACGAGCATGACGCGGTCGCCTTTCTTAATGCCGAGGGAATGGAAGTAGTTGGCAGCTCTGCCGCTCATCTTTTCCATATCCTTGAATGTCAGCCTTGTCTCCAGCTTGTCATCCGATACATGAAGCAGGGCGAGCTTGTCAGGCTGTTCCTTGCCGAGGCGGTCAACGATATCAAAGGCAAAATTGAATCTGTCCTCATTCTTGAACTGAATGGATTTCAGATTGCCTGAGCTGTCTTCCGTAACATCAATGAAGTTCTCCCAGATCTGATGATGACCGATGGCTCTGGTTGTCGTGAAGGCAGGTTCTGTCTCCGCGTGCTTGGAAGAACCGTCATCATCGAGAACGATCGCGTAGAAGTCACAGTCCTGACCGTTTGTCGCAAGCAGTCCGTGCGGTGTGGAGGAATCGTAGTAAATCGTATCTCCGGGACCGAGGATCTCGGTGTATTTGCCGAGCTGGACCTTCAGGTAGCCGCGGATGACGATGTCGAGCTCCTGGCCGGCATGGGTGCTGGTCTCGATCGGCTTCAGCTGTGCTTCGGGGTCAAAGACACTGTGTACGAACAGCGGTTCGGATACACGGTTTCTGAATTTGTCAGCCAGGGAATAATACGTCATGCCGTGAGCGTTATCGACGATTCTTCCTTCACCGGCTCTTGTCAGAATGTAGGAACTCAGATTCGGGGTGACGCCTTCGATCAGTTCTGTGACGTCGACTCCGAACACCTGTGCGCAGGAGTAGAGAAATCCGAAGTTCAGTTCGCTGTCACCGTTTTCATAAGAAGTGTAATCCTCTTCGCTGATGCCGAGCTTTGCGGCCATTTCAGCTTCCGAGAATCCTTCGATGCTGCGGAGTTCCCTGATACGTTCGATGATTTCGTGGATCTTGAATTCAAGCGGGTTCGGCATTACCATGTTGTCTTCCTCCATCTGTTCCGGGGAAAATAAAATCCCCGGCATATTCCGGGGACGATATATCTATATCGCGGTACCACCCTGGTTGCATCTTGCGATGCCTCTCTTAAGACTCCATCAAGTCTTTCAGCTCTTACGCGGCGTCACGGGAGGCTCTACTTGCGTCTGCTTTCTGCGCTCCGACTCGGGAGTGACGGGTTTATGAGGATTTCCGCCGCCTGCTTTCACCAGCCGCAGGCTCTCTTCAGACTTCCGTCCAAAACCTTCTCCGTCAATGTCTTTCTGTTATTTGGATTGATACTAATTTACTAAGGACACTGTTTGTTGTCAAGAAAAGATTACAAGAAACTTGAAAACGATTTCAATTAATTTCATTTCGTCATATAATTTCTCAGATGACAGGCAGGAATTAAAAAATGAAAGCAAAACATATCCTTGTGCTGGCAGCTTTGTGCAGTCTTGCATCGGCTTCCGTCGGTGTATGCATGAATACAGCCGGTCTGTTCTACAATCCGATTGCCGAAGATCTTTCGGTCAGTGTCGGTTCCGTATCTCTGACAGTTACGATTCTGACAGTTGCGTCGTCATTCTCCGGACTGCTGGTTCCCAGGATTATGAAGGAGAATACCGTTTTCTGGATCGTTGCCTGCGGCATGGTTCTGATGAGCGGGGGAGCTCTGATCATGTCCTTTGCAGAGAGTGTATTTCTGCTGTATGCCGGAAGCATATTGAAGGGATTCGGTTCCGGACTTGTCAATTTCATTCTGATTACGGCGATTTCCAACAACTGGTTCTATAAATCACACGGTCTGATCACCAGCGTGATTCTTTCCTTCAGCGGCATTCCCGGCGTGATCCTTTCACCGCTGATCCGCAGTATGATCCTTACCTATGGCTGGCGGACTGCCAATACCGGCGTAGCCGTTCTGCTTGCGCTGCTCTGTCTGCCGTTCCTTCTGTTCCGTGTCACGATCCGGCCGGAAAAGCAGGGGCTTAAGCCATACGGATATGAAGAATTCATCGCGGAAAAGGAAAAGGGAAACATTCGCGTCATTTCCTCTGCCGATGAGAATTTCTCGTTCCATACACCGCTGTTTGCCCTGACATCCACGTACATGATCCTCGTCTGTCTTGCCGCAGCGCTTCCCAACCATCTGCCGGCTTACGCGGAAAGCATCTCGATGGCAGGCATCAGCGGAATCATTCTTTCCATGACGCTTGCGGGCAATATTGTTTCCAAGCTGATCTTCGGTATCATCGTCGACAGAAGCGGCGCAAGAAACGCGATCTTCCTGTGCGCGGCGCTCAGCTTATCGGCCATGACCGTTCTGATCCTGCATCCGTCCGAGCTCATTGTTCTGATTGCCTCGTTCATTGCGAATTTCACTGCCGCGAATTCAGCGACAGGCGTGACGATGATCGTTTCCGATATGTTCGGTGAGAAGAACTACAGCACAGCGTATCCTGTCATTTCATTTATCGGCTCCTACGCAATGGCATTCTCCAGTGCGGCAATGGGCTTTATGTACGACCTTACAGGTTCCTATACGGTGATCTTCGCATGCATCATGGCAATCCAGGCAGCTGTCATCATCGTGACAATGACTTCATATTCATTCCGGAAGAAGGAACTGGTATAATGAGTGTCCGTAAGTATCACAGATGACACAGGGGGACATCTCATATGGAACATTATCTGATTAAAGAAACACTGATCCCATGTTCATTTGAACAGCTGCTGGAACATAAATTCCAGTCCGTTTCGGTCATGACACCGGCTGAATATATGACTGTCAGCGACCGTTTCAGCATGAACATCGACATGGATCTTGATCTGAAGAATGTCGCATATACAAAAGCAGTCGTCAACTATGACGCTCTGACCGGCACATTGAATATTCCTGATCACATTCATTTTTCCGATGACAAGTTTCAGATGGTCTTCGTGCTGGATGAAACAGGAATCATATTTATCGATGAAGACAGCTATGCTTCAGATGTTGTGCATGAAATCATGATCAAGCGGAAATGGAAGTTCCCGTCACTGGAGCGTTTCATCTATGACTTTCTGGAAGAGACGATCAAATATGATATTGACCTGCTCGCAAAACTGGAATCTGATCTTTCCGAAATTGAAGACGGCATTATGAAAGGCAATATCGCTGCGTATCCGATGCAGCTGAATGATATCCGCTATGAACTGATGGATATGCATACGCATTATGAGCATCTGATCGACATGTCCAAGGAATTTGAAGAGAATGAAAATGATTTCTTCGACGAGGAGAATCTCAGATACTTCCGTCTGTTCGCTGAAAGAGTCATGAGGCTTCAGGATACGGTTGATCAAGAAAAAGACTACATTGTGCAGCTGAGATCTCTGGTTTCCGAACAGCTGAGCATCCGTCAGAACAACATCATGACGCTGCTCACTGTCATCACGACGATCTTCATGCCGCTGACGCTGATTGTCGGCTGGTATGGAATGAACTTCGTGTATATGCCGGAACTGAAATGGGTTTACGGTTATCCCGCGGTCATTATCGTCAGTGTGCTGATCATTGTTATATCGCTGATCTGGTTTAAAAAGAAAAAATGGCTGTAACGCCATTTACAGCAGTGTTCTGATTTCCTCAGGACACTGTTTTTCTTCACTGACAAAACGGATCCATTTTTCCAACGGACTGCCGGCAATTACATGCAGTGCCTGTTTCATTTCTTCGCTCTGATATGCGGCATCGATCTCATCGGTACCGGTATGATCCAGAGCGCTGTACCAGCGGCAGACTGCTTCAGCCAGAGGTTCATCCATCAGAGTTTTCAGATTCTTTCTTCTCTGTTCGAGAGTGTATCTGTCATGTTCTGTCCATTTGGCGGAAAGCAGATTCAAAGATGCAGTGGTGTAAAATGCTTCAGTGTCGCTGATTTCAAGAGAGCCGATGCGGTGCGTACCGGATGAAGGAATCGGTACGACACATTCCGTGATTCCGCATCGATTTCGCATCAGGGAGACATGCTGATGACCGCTGAAGGCAAGCCGTACATTATATCTCTGTAAAAGGGAAATCACACCATCCGCTTCAATCACATACAGTGAAGGATCCATCATCCAGGGATCAGCGAACAGAGAATGATGTGACAGAAAAACGGGTGTCAGATGATGACAATCCGCATACTGCAGACATTCATCCAGCCAGCGCACGGTTTCTTCCGAAAGATATCCGCCTGTTTTCCTGGAGGAGCTGTCATCCATCGCAAGATACATGATATTCCCGTCAATGCAGGCATAGCTGAGCGAAGATTCATCTTTGAGGTCGATCCTGAGCAGCGGAAAGAATATCGATTCAAATTCCTCTTTTGAACAGCGCTGGAAATCATGGTTGCCGGGTACGATGACCAGTGTGCATGATTCTGCAAGATGGTGCAGCTGACAGGCAAGATGACGCATATCCTTTGAATTTCCGTTGGTCAGATCACCGCAGATCAAAAGCGCATCCGCATTTTCTCTGGAACACCGGCTGATGATTTCAGCGGTGACTTCATCCATATCTGCCGCGTGTTTTTCATTCTGAAAGGCAGATGTGTAATGCAGATCGGCAGTGATAACAGCGTGATATGGCTTGGTAATCTGTTTCATACTTTTTATTGTACGACGTATTTTTTATAATGAAATCAGTTATCGGAGGTGTGTATGAAACCTGTACTTGGCGTTTCCGTCTATCCGGATATTGAAACACCGGAAGAGATCAGAGAATATCTGAAAAAGGCTTCATCCTGCGGATTCACGCGTGTGTTTTCCAGCATGTTTACCGTGGAAGGTACAAAAGAGGAAGTCCTCTCATATTTCAAAGCGCTTGATGATTGCGCGCATGAATATGGAATGGCTGTTTCTCTTGATGTCAATCCGCAGTGCTTTCAGCTGATCGGAGCGAGTGCGGAGGATATCAGTGTCTTCCATGAGATCGGCTGCGATATCATCCGAATGGATATGTCATTTCCGCCGGAGAAGGAACTCTTGTTATTGAATAATCCTTATGGCATTCAGATCGAGTTCAATGCCAGCATGAAATCTCCGGAAGAAGCACTTGCCCTGTGTGAGGCAGGTGTTCCTGCAGGGAGAATCCTGTATTGCCACAATTTCTATCCGCAGCGCTATACAGGCTTCAAATGGAACAAGTTCCTTTCTGTCAATGCCGGACTTGCGAAAACAGGTTCAAGAATCGGCGCCTTTGTTTCCTCGCACGCCCCGGGTACGCACGGCGTCTGGGGAGCGCACCATGGTCTTCCGACGGTTGAAAGGCTGAGGGATCTTCCAATCGATCTGCAGGCACGGATCATGCTGGCGACAGGAAATGTCACAGATATCCTGATCGGCAACGCGTTTGCTTCGGAAGTAGAGATGAGAAGCTTGCAGAAGATTCTGGAAAAGAAAGTGATGGATGAAGAGAGCGTCTTTGCCAAAATGATGCGGGCAATGGGCGTGGAAACGGATTTCAATGCGATTCCCCAGCATCAGATGAAGGTCATCTTTGATGAGAATGCGACGGAAACAGAACGTTCTGTTGTGCTGGATTTCTTCCCGCATGCTGATGTCGGTGACAGCTCTGAGTGGATGTGGCGCAGCCGCGGACCGCGCTTCATCTACCGGAAGAAGAGCATTCCGGCAAGAAAATATGACCCCGCATATTTTGAACCGGGTGATGTTGTGATGGTCAATGACAATTACAAAAGCTATACCGGCGAGGTTCAGATTGTCAGACAGAGGATGGAAAATGACGGCGAGCGCAACTATATCGGAAAGATTGCGCCGGGTGAAGAAATCCTGCTGGATCTGATCAGAGACGGCGAAGCTATCGTATTTACTGAATGATGAAAAAGGCGCATGCCATCGGGCATGCGTCTGATTTTATTTGTTTCCGGCAGAGGCGTAGAGCTCATTGAGTCTCAGCAGGATTTCCACGTTTTTCTCCATTGACTGGATCGGGACATATTCAAATCTGCCGTGGGCATTTTCATAGCCGGCGCTGAGATTGGGACAGGGAAGACCTCTGTGAGAAAGGGCGCTGCCGTCCGTGCCGCCGCGGAATGCCAGGCTCTTCGGCTCAATGCCGCAGTCGGTAATGGCCTGTTTCAGATAATCAATCATATACGGTACCGTATCGATGACCTGTTTCATGCTGCGGTACTGTTCCGTCAATGTGAGTCTGACGGTTCCTGCACCGTATTTGCCGTTGAGATGATCTGTGATCTTGCGCAGATATTCTTCACGGATTTCGAACTGTTCCAGACTGTGATCACGGATGATCATCTGCAGTTCGCATTCTTCGCATGTGCCGTTGAAGGAAACGAGGTGATAAAAGCCTTCGCGTCCGTCGGTATACTGCGGTTTTTCAAATGCAGGCAGTTTCGACATGAATTCAACGCCGATGTCCGCTGCGTTCTTCATGATTCCTTTCGCTGTGCCGGTGTGCACGCTGATGCCGCTGATCTCAATCCTGGCGTGTGAGGCGTTGAACGTCTCATCTTCATAATAGCCAAGCCAGTCGCCGTCCAGTGTATAGGCGACAGGGGAACGGAAGCGGACAAGGTCAAGATCTCTTGCAAGACCTCCTACTTCCTCATCCGGCGTATAGGCGATTGAGATCAGTCCATGTCTGATTTCCGGATGCTTTACCACGTATTCGCACATTGTCATGATGGCCGCAATCGATGCCTTGTCATCGCCGCCGAGAAGCGTTGTGCCGTCTGTCAGAATCAGATCCTGGCCGATATAGTTCAGAAGATTCGGGAATTCTTCAGTTTTCATGATGATGTTCTTCTCTTTGTTGAGAACGATATCGCTGCCGTCATAGTTTTCCAGCACCCATGGCTTTACGTCTGTGCCGGATGCATCAGGAGCGGTATCCATATGGGCAATGTAGCCGACAGGAAGGGCACCTTCCATATTTGCTTCAACTGTTCCATAGACAACGCATTTCTCCTCATCCAGCCACACATTGTCCATGCCGATCTGTTTCATCTCTTCATAAAGAACACGCGCCAGATCAAACTGCTTCGCTGTTGTCGGCACTGCATCTGTGCCGTTCTTCGACTGTGTATCGATCTTCGCGTAGCGGATCAGACGTTCTTTCGTCTTGTCATAAAATTCTTTCATAAGTGAAATCCTCTTTGTTCTGAACTGAATTATAGCAGAGCCGGAATTGTTTGTTCATCATTCCTGATTTCAGTTACAATATATTCGCGAGGTT
>ONSK01000243.1 GCA_900320455.1 uncultured Erysipelotrichaceae bacterium
AAGAATGGGATTATTACCTTGTCAGTGACGGAAAGAGGGCAGCTGCCTTCACCATCGCGGACAACTCCTACATGGGCATGCTGAGCGCGTCATGGATCGATCTGGAGAAACCTTCCCAGATCACCAAGAGCGAAATGACGATCCTTCCCAATGGAGGAATGCATCTTCCCGAAACGTCTGAAAAGGGCGATATTTCCTTTACGAACAGAAAGATCGATATCGGTTTCTACAATGACGGCGTATCACGCAGACTGCATCTGCGTTATCCGCATTTCAGAAAAGATGACACCTTCTGGGCGGATATCCGTCTGAGTGAAACACCGAAGGATTCAATGGTCATCATGACACCGTATGCCGATGATCCCAAAGCCTTCTACTACAACCAGAAGATCAACTGCCTGAAAGCGGCAGGAACCGTCCGGATCGGCAGTGAGCTCTATGAGTTCAAGGACAATGCCTATGCGGTTCTTGACTGGGGCAGAGGTGTATGGACCTATTCCAATACATGGTACTGGTCCAGCGCCTCAGGAGAAATCGACGGACACAGATTCGGATTCAATCTCGGATACGGCTTCGGCGATACTTCCGCCGCAAGTGAAAATATGCTGTTCTATGACGGATGTGCGCATAAGCTTGAAGATGTGACCTTTGAGATTCCCAAGAAGGATGACGGCAGTGATGACTTTATGTCATCATGGTCATTCAGTTCCTCCGACGGCAGATTTGAAGCATCGTTTACACCGGTGATAGACAGAGCAAGCGATACGAATGTGCTTGTGATCCGCTCTGACCAGCATCAGGTGTTCGGCAACTTTACCGGCAAGGCGGTGCTGAATGACGGAAAAGTGATCATCATGAAAGACTTCCCGGGATTTGCCGAGAAAGTCAGAAACAGATGGTAACAAGAAAGCCCCATTGGGCAGCGCTTCATAAGGAAGTTACTTTGAGGCGGTAATTCCCGGCTCTAAAGGATATGAAACAGACGTGACCGCAATGACCACGCCTGTTTTTTTCTATTTGTTTGGATTGTGTGGGCAAAATCCGATGCTCGCTATGAATATGGACATGGGAGACATTATCATTCAACCGGTTTTTATTTGATAATCCTTTCCAGCCAATAAAATCCCAATGCTACTCCTGCAACCCATAGTAGGCTTTCACCTTTTCAGAGAGTGTCATACATTCCGGATGGGCATCCATCAGCTTACCATCTATATAATAAGACAAGCTGGAACATAACCAGCCCTGATAGTTATAGAAATAGCGACAATATAATTCTTTCTTCTCCAAATCCTTCAAAAAGATGTTTTCTATTAACAACTCATTTGTATAATGACCGGCCGGATCAGTCTCCAGCAGCGCAACAGGCCGTTTGTCATTCTCGATACCCCAAATGGTATGTTGGCCATCAAAGCGGAGCGGTATACTGTCTGCAAGCACGGGCAAAAGGCCTGAAAGGCGCATATCGGAATCAACGCTCAGATCCTTTGCATTTGGTGCAGTTACATCATCTCCCATACATACGCTTTCGCGTTCCATATGAATTAGGATTTTCTGATCGGTCACGTTAACTCCCTCCTTTTTCGGCCCAAACCGTCGATGAGATCAGCATACGTTTCTAATTGTTGGGATGATCATATCATTCCTGTTTGACACGGTCAATCCTGCCTGATATGCAACAGATGCTCTGCAAAGTTCAAAGGGAGACGCTTCCTTGCGAAGCACCTCCCTTGCGGGGCTTTTTTCAGTTATTGATGTGGTGATGCGCTGTCGGACTGTTCTTTGACAGAGGCAGGAAGCGGTAGCCGTTCTGCAGGCCCCACTGGATGATGCGCTCAACAGCCTTGACGGAATAGCTCTTGGAATCATGCTGGAGAACGACGGAAGCTCTGCCGTTCTTTGTGTTGGACTTGATGCCGCTGATCACATTGCTGTAGACCTTGTCGGTGCTTGTTGTTTCACCGGCATCGCCGCTGGATACATTCCAGTCAAAATAAACAAGTCCCTTGTCCTTTGACTGCTTTGTCAGGGTTGTCATGATGCCCTTGCTGTAGCTTCTGGAAACGGTGTTGGAAGAGCCGCCCGGGAAGCGGAACAGAATGGAACGCTGTCCGGTATACTTTTCAACAATGTCATTCATCTTGTTGAAATCACTCCAGTAGGCATCCGTGCTCTTGTAGATCTTCTTGTAGTCGTGGGTGTAGCTGTGCACGGCAACGGTATGTCCGTCCTGGAATTCCTCGGCAATTAACGGCACATAATTTGTGGCCTGATTGACGACAAAGAAGGAAACCTTGACCTGCGGATATTTCTTCAGAACATCGAGAAGCGTTCTTGTATTCTTGCTTGGACCGTCATCGAACGTCAGATAGATGATATGCGCCTTGTCAGTTGTTTCATCCACCGGCGGAGGCGTCGGCTTGGGAGGCTCAGGCATCTCGGGAGGATTGGGATCCTTTTCACCCTCCTTCAGGGCATACCAGGCAAAGCCTTCATCCAGCCATCCGTTTGCGATCAGCTGTTCATGTTCTTTGATATTTGTTGTGTAGTTGTGATTGCAGGAGAAGGCGTTGGGATTGTATTCCCTGTAAAGGGGAACCGTCTTGGCCGGATCGGAATACCAGCCGATGCCTTCATCCGTCCATCCTGCCTCCACCAGGGCATTCTTTTCCGCTTCATTCAGCGTGTAGTGATGCTCTCCGGCAAAGGAATTATACAGACGGTAGACCGGATCGCCGGCATCCTTCGGGGCATACCAGCCAAAGTCTTCATAGCGCCAGTAAAGCTGAATCAATGCATCTCTTTCACCGATATTTGCGGTATAGAAGTGTTCGCCGCTGTTGGGATTGTACAGTCTGTACATCGGCACAGGTTCAGCTGCGGGAACTTCTTCCGCGGGTGCTTCCGGGGCAGGTGTTTCCTCTGCTTTTACAGCTGTGAGAGAACCCGGAAAACAGGCAGTGACCATCATGAAAGCGGCCGCTGCGGAAACAATGATCTTCTTCATGTTCAACCTCTTTTCTCTGCATTCATCATAGCACCGGGAAACCATGAAAAAAAGTGCATCAGATCTTCTGACGCACTGCGGACTGTATGAAGCATACCCGGTCCGGTCTGTGCCGGCTTTCGGTATATTCAAACATGATGCCCTTGGTATTGAATACCTGTCCGGCAACAGCCAGCACAAAGTGCTGATGGCCGAGATTCAGATACTTTTCATCTCTTTTGGTGGAAGGCTCGGCAGTGACACGTCTGCGGCTGTTGGTGATCGTCATGCCGAGATCGTGTTCGAGATAATCATAGATCGAATGAGAAGCGATTTCCTTTGTAAGATCAGGCATTTCCGATACCAGGAAATAGTTGATATCAAGAATCAGCGGCTCGCCGTCGATGACTCTGAGTCTTTCAATATGGAAGAGGTTCTCGCCTGCGTCAAATCCTGTCTTCAGACTGAGCTCCTCATCACAGACCACGGTTTCAAACACAAGTATTTTCGTTCTGACCTTCTTCGCATTGCGAGAAGCGGCTTCCGCCAGACTCTCGATACCGCCGACGCTGAACAGATTCAGACTGTCCGGATTCTTCTGATAGATCACCTGTACGCCTGCGCCGTGTCTTGCCAGAACGTAGCCTTCCTGTGACAGCATCGCCAGTGCTCTGCGGACTGTGTTCCTCGAACATCCGAAGCGCTGCACATACTCGTTCTCTGACGGCAGAAAGTCTCCCCGCGTATAAGTGCTGTTTTCTATTTCGGCTTTGATGCTTCTGTAAATCTCCTCGTATTTACTTGCCGGCATCCCCGTTACCTCCTACTAACTGATTTTACAGAAATCATGATGTATTCACAATAAAGAATCACGCTGTTTTTGACATTTTTCGAGATGTTTAAACAAATATTAAAAAACGTATTGAATTGTTTAAACAAGATGCTATAATCATAACTGTGAAAGCAACATGTTCAAACAAGTAGGAGGATAATATGGGCAAGTTCACAGAAGATGCCGGCAAACTGCTTGAGTATGTCGGCGGTAAAGGCAACATCAATGCAATAACACATTGTGTTACCAGAATGCGTTTCGTTCTCGCGGATCCGAAGAAAGCGAACATTAAGAAAATTGAGTCGCTGCCGAGCGTGAAGGGTACATTCACCCAGGCCGGCCAGTTCCAGGTCATCATCGGAAACGAAGTTGCTGATTTCTACAAGGAATTCACAGGCATCGCAGGAATCGAAGGGGTTTCCAAGGATGCCGCAAAGAATGCCGCAAAAGACAACCAGACGCCGCTCCAGAAAGTGATGTCCAACATCGCTGAGATCTTCGCACCGTTAATTCCGGCAATTATCTGCGGAGGTTTGATTCTCGGCTTCAGAAACATTCTTGAAACAGCAGTCGTACTGCAGGACGGCACGTTCCTGGCAGGTCTTGACAAGTTCCTGTGGATCATCGGTGAAGCAGTATTCCACACGGGTATCCCGGTAGGTATCTGCTGGAGCGTTCAGAGAAAGATGGGCGGCACACCGATGCTCGGTATCGTTCTCGGTCTCACACTGATCTCCGGCCAGCTGGTTAATGCGTACGGCGTTCCAGCCATGGCAGCTGACGCATGGGCTCCGAACTATGTATGGAACTTCGGTTTCGCAAGCTTCCGTATGATCGGCTACCAGGCACAGGTTATTCCGGCGATCCTGGCAGCGTTCACACTCGCTTATCTTGAAAGATTCTTCAAGAAGATCGTTCCGCAGGTTGTGCAGATGATCCTCGTTCCGTTCTGCTCTCTGCTTCTCGCAGTTATGGCAGCGCACTTCGTCCTCGGTCCGATCGGCTGGAAGGTCGGTGAATGGGTATCCGCATTCGTTATGGCAGGTATCTCCGGCAACTTCCGTGTTCTCTTCGGCGCTGTATTCGGCTTCTTCTATGCACCGCTGGTTATCACAGGTCTCCATCACATGTCCAACGCGATCGACCTGCAGCTGATCAACTCCACCGGCGGCACAATGCTGTGGCCGATGATCGCTCTGTCCAATATCGCTCAGGGTTCCGCAGTTGCCGGCATGGCATATCTGCAGAGAAAGAATACAAGAGCTCAGGAAGTCAACTATCCTTCCATGATCTCCTGCTGGCTGGGTGTTACTGAACCGGCAATGTTCGGTATCAACCTGAAGTACCAGTGGCCGTTCTACTGCGCAATGGCAGGTTCCTGCCTCGCCGCAATCATCTCCACACTGTTCGGCGTTACAGCAGCTTCCATCGGTGTCGGCGGTCTGCCGGGCATCATCTCCATCTTCCCGAAGTACATGCTGATCTTCGCGGTCGCAATGCTGGTGGCACTGGCTGTTCCGTTTGTTCTGACAGTCATGATCGGCAGAAACAAGATCAATCCTGAAACAGGTCTGCTCTACAGCGAAGAAGCTGAGGAAGCTGAAGAAGCTCCTGTAAGAGAATTCACAGCAGCTCAGAAGGCTGAAGAACTCGCTGCTCCGGTATCCGGAAAGCTGATTCCGATCACAGAAGTGGAAGACCAGGTATTCTCATCAAAGTCTATGGGCGATGGCTTCGCGATTGATCCTTCCGAGGGTGTGATCCGCGCTCCGTTCTCCGGTGAAATCACTGTCGCATTCCCGACAGGCCACGCTTATGGCATCAAAGCCGCAAACGGCAAAGAAGTTCTGATCCATATCGGCATGGATACGGTAGAATTAAATGGCAAGGGATTCACACCGCGTGTACAGCAGGGCGATGTCGTCAATCAGGGAGATGTCCTGGTTGAAGTGGACCTCGACTATATCAGAAGCCAGGGCAAGCCGGTCATTACACCTGTCATCCTGACAGACGGCACACCGGTCACACTGACCAAGACAGGAGAAGTCAAGGCTTCAGAAACAGGATTCGTCACACTCGGTTAAACAGGGAGGTGTCCGCATGAGCTTTAAAGACAAGGTTGTGTATCAGATTTATCCCAAATCATTCCAGGATTCCGACGGCGACGGCTGGGGAGACATCCGCGGCATCATCACCCGTCTGGACTATCTGAAAGAGCTGGGAATCGATTGTATCTGGTTCAATCCGATGACCGTCTCACCGCAGCGCGACAACGGATATGATGTGGCGGATTACCGCGCCATCGATCCCCGCTACGGTACGATGGAAGACTTCGCGGAACTGAGCAGAGAAGCGCATAAACGCGGCATCGATATCATGTTTGACATGGTATTCAATCACACGTCCATCGAGCATGAATGGTTCAAAAGAGCCATTGCCGGCGAGACAAAATACAAGAACTACTACATCTGGCGCAAGGGAAAGGCACCGGGAGTGCCGCCCACCAACTGGCAGTCCAAGTTCGCCGGACCTGCCTGGGAATATGCTGAGGCATTCGATGAATGGTATCTGCATCTGTTCGATCCCACCCAGGCCGATCTGAACTGGGAAAACCCGGATGTGCGTCAGGAATGCGCTGACATCGTCAACTTCTGGCGTTCCAAAGGTGTGCACGGCTTCCGCTTCGACGTCGTCAATCTGATCTCCAAATACACAGTGGATGAGGATGATCCGAACAACTTCGACGGAAGACAGTTCTACACCGACGGCCCGCATGTTCACGAATATCTGAAGGAACTCGCAGCCCGCAGCTTCGGTCAGGATCCGGATTCCATCACAGTCGGCGAAATGAGCTCGACAACGATGGATAACTGCATCAGCTACTCCGGCGAAGAGACAGGCGAGTTAAGCATGGTCTTCACGTTCCATCATCTCAAGGTTGACTACAAGAACCAGATGAAATGGGAACTGCAGCCATTCGACTTCAAGGCTCTGAAGAAGCTGCTTTCAGACTGGCAGACAGGCATGCAGGAAGGAAAGGCATGGAATGCCCTCTTCCTGAACAACCATGACCAGCCCCGCGCGCTCTCACGTTTCGGAAACGATCGTGAATACCGCAAGGAAAGCGCAAAGATGCTGGCGACAGTCATCCACATGATGCGCGGTACTCCCTATGTCTACATGGGTGAGGAAATCGGTATGACCAATGCCGGCTTCACCGACATCAGACAGTATGTGGACGTGGAAAGCACAAACATCTTCAAGGTGCTCAAAGAGCAGGGAAAGAGTGAAGAGGAAATCTATCACATCCTGCAGGAAAGAAGCCGTGACAACGCGAGAACACCCATGCAGTGGGATGATTCTCTGAATGCCGGCTTTACATCCGGAACACCATGGCTTCAGGTATGCGACAGATACAAAGAGATCAACGTGAAGAATGATCTGGAAGATCCGGATTCCATCTTCCGCTATTACCAGAAGCTGATTCAGCTCAGAAAAGAAAACAAAGTGATTCAGGAAGGAACGTTCCGCCAGCTGCTGGAAGATCACACATCCGTGTTCGCATTCCAGAGAACGCTGGGAACGGAAGACGTGGTCGTACTGGCAAATTTCTACGGCAATGAGGCAGAGATTACACTGGATCTGACAGGGTATGAGATGGCACTCTCCAATATTGGCAGAACAGATTCGGACATCACTGTGCTGAAACCATACGAAGCAGCAGTTCTGATCCGCCGTTGATATCTTTCGGACAGCAGTCTTCGCACAAAGCGGAGGCTGTTTTCTTTACACAATTAGTACTATATAGTACTATATGGAAGGGTGATAACTATGGTGAAATGCATAAAGGATACCATTAAGAATATCAATATCGTGATTGGCTGTGATATCGGCTGTCCATACTGCTACGCGAGAATCAACTGCATGAGATTTCACAGCACGGATGATTTCACGAAACCGGTCTTCTTTGAAAACAAGCTGAAGATGATGCGCAATCCAAAACACAGAGCATACTTCATGACCGGCCAGAGTGATCTTTCCGGCTGGAAAGATGAATGGAAAGAACAGGTATTTGCTGAGATGAAGAACAATCCAAAAACACAGTTCCTCTTTCTGAGCAAGCGGCCTGAAAAAGTTCATATCGAAAACGCGCCGGAGAACGGCTGGTTCGGTGTCACAGTCACAAGAGCTTCGGAAAAGAAACGCATCGATGACCTGCGCAGAAATGTTCACGGCGGACATCTGCATATCACGTTTGAACCGCTCTTTGATGAGATCGGAGAGGTCGATCTTACCGGTATTGAGTGGATCGTCATCGGCACGGAAACCGGAAACAGAAAAAACAAGGCAGTCTCACAGCGTCAGTGGATCTTTGATCTGTACGAACAGGCGAAGAAACAGAAGATTCCTGTCTTCATGAAGGAAGATCTGCTCGGCATTCTTTCAGAAGAAGAAATGATCCAGGAATTTCCTGTCTCATTTACCGGAGGAATTGCATGAACTATCAGGGCGGATATCTGATTGGAAAGATCGACAAGCTGACAGACAGAAAGGTCAACGAACTGCTCAGAGAAAACGGCATCACCGAGCTCAACGGCGCCCAGGGAACGATCCTGTACGCGCTCTGGAACAGCGAGGCAATGACGATCCGTGAGATCGCCGATGCGGCTTCCCTTGCCAAAACAACACTGACATCCATGCTTTCCAGAATGGAGAAGGCAGGACTTGTCACCCAGAAAGAAAATCCCGCAGACGCAAGATCCAAGCTGATTGCACTGACAGAAAAGGCAAGAGAACTTGGAAACGTGTATCAGAAGGTTTCTTCTTCCATGCAGGAAGCTTATTACAGAGGCATGAGCGAAGAAGAAATCAGCGCGTTTGAGACAACACTCAGAAAGGTTCTGAAGAACCTGGAGGAATACAGATGATCATCAATGAAATACAGACAAAAAGCGTCATGACAAAATCCAATCTTCCGGTTGCGGATTATTCCGTCAACCCGTACGTCGGCTGCGCGTTCGCATGCAAATACTGCTATGCCTCATTCATGAAGCGTTTTACGAATCATCCCGAACCATGGGGTGACTTCGTGGACGTCAAATACTGGCCGCCTATGAAAAACCCGAAGAAGTATGCCGGCAAGGAAGCATTCTTCGGATCTGTCACAGATCCCTACCAGCCGCTCGAAGCGAAATACAAAAGAACGAGAGCACTTCTGGAACAGCTTCAGGGCAGCGGCATGAAGCTCAGCATTGCCACAAAATCAGATCTTGTCACAAGAGATCTGGATCTGATCAGAACATTCCCGGATGCCAGAGTCTCCTGGTCGATCAATACTCTGGATGAATCCTTCAAGAAAGAGATGGACAGAGCAGTGCCTGTGGAACGCAGAATCGCCGCCATGAAAGAGTTCTATGACGCCGGTATTCAGACAACATGTTTTGTTTCCCCGATCTTCCCGGGCATCACGGATGTGATTTCCATCATTGAACGGACAAAGAACCAGTGCAATCTTGTCTGGCTGGAGAATCTGAATCTCAGAGGTGAATTCAGAAAGAGGATCCTTGACTGGATCCATGAAAAGCATCCTGAACTGGATGATCTGTATCATCAGATCTATGTGGAGAATGACATGTCATACTGGCGTGATCTGGACGCGCAGGTGCGTGCTTACACAGAGAAGGAAGGCATGACATACGTCAGAAACGATGACTCAGTGCGTGCTGATTTCGGACAGCCTCCGGTTGTCGCGAATTATTTCTTCCATACCGAGATCGTGCATCCTGAACGGAAAAAGAGATGAATATCCGAAACTGTCAGGAATGACCGCAATAGCCTGGGATTCAATTTTCAGGTTTTCTTTTCAATGATACAATAAGTAGCAGCTAACTGAAGGAGATACAGAATATGCCTTGTACAACACTGCTTGCAGGAAAAAGTATTACATATGACGGATCGACAATGACTGCCAGAAATGAAGATTCCGGTTCCACCGGCTTCTGCGCGAAGAAATTCAGAGTCATTCATCCGGAAGAACAGCCCCGTCTCTATAAAACGGTATTGTCCCATCAGGAGATCACTCTTCCGAATGATCCGATGCGCTATACGTCCATGCCTAATGCCGTGGATGATGAGGGCATCTGGGCAGCTGCCGGCGTCAATGCGTGCAATGTTTCGATGACTGCCACAGAGACGATCACATCCAATGACAGAGTGCTTTCCGCGGATCCTCTGACAAAGACCGTTTCCCAGGTCAGGGGAACAGAGGAAACACCGGGCGGTATCGGTGAAGAGGATATCGTGACAATTGTGCTGCCGTATATCCATTCCGCAAGAGAAGGCGTCAAACGCCTTGGTTCTCTGTTAAAGGAATACGGAACCTACGAGATGAACGGCATTGCCTTCCAGGACGTGGATGAGGTCTGGTGGCTGGAAACCATCGGCGGTCATCACTGGATCGCAAGACGTGTGCCTGATGACTGCTATG
>ONSK01000240.1 GCA_900320455.1 uncultured Erysipelotrichaceae bacterium
ACTCTGTCCGCATCGAGGATTGCCTGCAGGTTGTAGATATGATGTGCCAGATACCAGCAGAACAGCTTCACACCCTCCAGTACCTTTTCATTCTTTTCTTCCTTGATCAGCTTGAATGCCTTCAGACCGTCGATGTCTTCCAGTCCGGATGTTTCCTTGATTGCGTCCTTGAGACCCTGGACACCGTTGGTAAACGCGAAGATATCCGTGTTTGTTTCACCCTTCTGGTTTCCTCTCAGGAAGGAGAATTCACCGGAGGAGTAATGGCTGCCGTCAATCAGCTTCTCATTGACGATGATCGCGCCGCCGATGCCTGTTCCGAGAATGATGCAGATGCCGTTGCGCACACCCTGCAGGTTGCCGAAGCCGATCTCCGCCATGGCTGCGGACTTTGCGTCGTTGCATATCGTGACTTTTGTGTTCAGCTCTTCCGCCAGGTCACTTGCGATCGGAAGATCCCTGATCCATCTGTAAGCGCCGCCGGTATGCGCGAATCCCTTGAAGCGGTCAATCACACCGGGCATGGAGATGCAGATGCCTTCCGTTCCTTCTCCGCATTCTTCATAAATCTTTCTGATGTCTGCGACAAATGAATCTCTGGAATCGCATCTCGCGTCCACTTTTCCTTTGGTGATGAAACTGAGGTCTTCTGTGACAACACCGTACTTGATCGCTGTGCCGCCAAGATCAATCGCCAGATACTTTTTCATAATGATATATTTCTCTCCGTTTTCTGTACCATCATTATAATTGCAAAAAGATGAGCACTTCAATCACCTGCGGGCGGTTGAGGGCACCGATAACAATAAAGAAGAACCCTCGCGGGTTCTTTTACACATCACGGTTTTGCGGGAGGTTCTCCCATACCATTCGGTTTTTCTCCGCCGGGCATGCCTTCATGACCTTCAGAAGAGCCTGACGAAGTGACTGTCATATCCACGGCTTCTCCTTTGGAAGAAGTGCCTGCTGTGTAGACTTCACCGTTGACATAGAGAGTATAGCCATTCAGATCAATGGAATCCGCATCGCATGTCAGAGATGTGACATAGGAATCTCCTGTCAGCTTCCATACGGAACCTTCTGTCAGTTCCACGTACACTTCGCCTTCCGCGTTCACTGAGCCGATCAGTGTGGAGCTGTCAGTCAGATAGAGATTCAAAGAGGAAACGCTGTCAACGACGATGTCACCGTTAATATCCTGCTTTGAGGCATACAGATTTACGTGACCGCCGTTTGAGCCTTCACTGCCCCAGCCGGCAGCTTCTGCTCTTAAGAAGACACCGTCAGATTCATTGATGATATCCGCATCAGTCAGTGTGATATCGGCATATGTGTTGTTCACGAAGAAGATATCACCGTTTTTGTTTGTCAGTGTGCCGCCGTTCATCGTGAAGGATGCCTTGCCTGCAGAGGCATCGCCGGACATCGACTGGTAGATCATCACTGCCTGATAATACGAGGACTTGTCGCTGTTCTTGGTGTTGTTGTCAGCTGTCAGAGTGACGTTGTTCAGCGTGACGGAGTTCTTTCCTTCAACGACCACACCCTGGGATGCCGTGCTTGTCAGCACTGCGTCAGATACCGTGATATCCGCTGTGGAGTAAATAACCGGTGATCCTTTTCCGTCTGTTGTATAGCTGCCGCCGTTTACCGTGACAGTTCCTCCGCCTCTGTCAGAACGAATCGCGGCTGAGGAATTGCCGGTTGTGTGAACGGTCAGATTCGAAGCGTTCATTGTACCGCCGCCGGTTGTCATCAGACCGCCGGAACAGTTTCCGGTTGTGGTAATGACGGAATCCGAGATGTTCACTGTCGTGCCTGTGCCGTAGCTGAATACCGCGTTGGCATGTGTGCCGTCAGTTTCCACTTCGATCTGGTTCAGATCAAGTGCCGCTCCGTCTGTCGCAAAGATCGCAGCGTTGTCGCCATAGAAGTCAGCCTCATCACCCTGATCAGAATCACCGGTTTTGGTGACTTTGATATTGGAATAAGTTTCCTCCGTACCTGAAACTTCAATGACATGTTCTGAATCTGATGTACTTGTCAGTGTTTCGTTAACAGTGACCTCTGCTGTTTCCGTATCTGTTGATGTATCCTGGGCAGCTGCTGTTTCTTCAATGTTTTCAGTACTGTTGTCTGCTGTATCCTGATTTGAAGAAGCCGTGCATGCCGCAAGTGAGAATGCCATCGCTGCAGCTGTCATCATTTCCATCGTTTTCTTCATATCCGTGTTCTCCTTTGATGGTTACAGGATACTGTGGATATGTGAAAGCAGTGTGAATGTACACTGAATCAGGTTTGAAAAAAAACATGCATTACATCTTGCGCAATCAGAAAACAGGGGTTATACTTTACTACGTTAACGCTCCACCGCATTAAAGCGTTAAAGTTTAGAAAGAGGATAGAATTATGGTTATCAAGGTAGTGATGCTGACAATGTTCTTCGCTGTCATGATCGCAATCGGCTTTATGTGCCGGAAAAACTCTACAGACGTCAACGGCTTTGTTCTGGGCGGACGCTCTGTCGGTCCCTGGATCTCTGCTTTCGCATATGGAACCTCTTATTTCTCCGCAGTTATCTTCGTCGGTTATGCCGGACAGTTCGGATGGAAGTACGGTGTTGCCTCCACATGGATCGGTATCGGAAACGCTCTGATCGGTTCTCTGCTTGCCTGGGTCATTCTCGGCAGACGCACCCGCATCATGACGCAGCATCTTGATTCCCGCACAATGCCGCAGTTCTTTGAGGCAAGATTCAATTCCACAGCGCTCAAGATCGCCGCATCCATCATCACATTCATCTTCCTGATTCCCTATACAGCTTCTCTGTACAACGGTCTGTCCAGACTGTTCGGAATGGCTTTCAATATTGACTACTCCGTCTGTGTCATCGTCATGGCAGTTCTGACCGGCATCTATGTCATTGCCGGCGGATACATGGCAACAGCCATCAACGACTTTATTCAGGGCATCATCATGTTATTCGGTATCTGCGCGGTTGTCGCAGCTGTTCTCAACAGTCAGGGCGGCTTCCTGGCAGCGCTTGACGGCATGGGAAGAGTTGTGGATGAAACAGTATCCACGACACCCGGCATATTCGCTTCCTTCTTCGGACCGGATCCGCTGTCTCTGCTCGGCGTTGTGCTTCTGACATCCCTCGGCACATGGGGACTGCCGCAGATGGTTCAGAAGTTCTATGCCATCAAGAGTGAGAATTCCATTTCCACAGGTACGATCGTTTCCACATTCTTCGCTTTCGTTGTCGCCGGCGGATGTTACTTCCTTGGCGGCTTCGGCAGACTGTTCTCAGCGAATATCGATATCGCGGCGAACGGATTTGACTCTGTCATTCCGGCAATGCTGTCGGGACTGCCGGATCTTCTGATCGCGGTTGTGGTCATCCTGGTGCTTTCCGCATCCATGTCCACGCTGTCTTCCCTGGTTCTTACATCCAGCTCCACGCTGACACTGGACCTTCTGAAGGACCACATCATCAAAGACATGGATGAAAAGAAACAGGTTCTTGTCATGAGAATGTTAATCGTTGTCTTCGTTGCCATCTCGGTTGTGATCGCGATCATTCAGTACAAGTCCAACGTTACTTTCATCGCCCAGCTGATGGGTGTTTCCTGGGGTGCTCTTGCCGGCGCGTTCCTCGCTCCGTTCCTGTACGGTCTGTACTGGAAGAAGACATCTCCGATTGCCTGCTGGTGCAGCTTCATCTTCTCCACGGCAGTCATGCTTGCGAACATGCTCGTCAGAAGCTCCTTCCCGGCGCTTCTGCAGTCTCCGATCAACGCCGGCGCCTTCTGCATGGTTGCCGGACTGATCATTGTCCCGGTTGTTTCGATGATCACACCGAAACCGGACGCTGCTGTTGTCGATGACGCCTTCGCATGCTACGATGAGAAAGTTCTTGTCGCGCAGAAGAATGCTCTCTCTGACGAATAGAACTTAGAAAGCAATCTGTATTTATGGTAATTGATTTCCACACGCACACATTTCCCGACAGGATTGCGGAAAGAGCTCTGGCATCCTTAAGCAAAGCTTCACGGACCCTTCCGTTTACCGACGGAACGAATGACGGACTCCTTGCCTCGATGAAGACTTCCGGCATCGATCTGTCTGTAATTCTGCCGGTTGCCACAAATCCCGGACAGGTCGAAAAGATCAACGGGTCTGCCGCCGGCATCAACAGTCTGTTTCCCGGAAAACTCATTTCCGTCGGATGTATGCATCCCATGTATGAAGACTGGTATGATGAGCTTTCCAGAATCAGAGATCTCGGACTGAAAGGAATCAAGATCCATCCGGTCTATCAGGGGGTTGATATTGACGATCCGCTCTTCATCCGGATTCTGAAGCGCTGCGCGGAACTTGATCTGTTTGTCATTACCCACGCCGGAAAAGATATCGGTTTCCCCGGTGTCGATCACTGTTCCGTGACAATGATCCGGCACGCCATTGAAGAAACCGGACCCTTCCGCTTCATCCTTGCCCATATGGGAGGATGGAAAGAATGGGAAGATGTTCCTTCGCTGGCAGATACGGGCGTCTGGCTTGATACCGCGTTTTCCACAGACCATATCATTCCGGCCGACAAAGAGGAATGGGAACAGGATGAACTGGTCATGCTTGATCAGGACACATTTGTGCATCTGGTAAAAATCTTCACTCCTGAAAAGATCCTCTTCGGAACAGACAGTCCCTGGAGCGATCAGAAAGCATCGCTGGACTGGATCCGGAAACTGCCTCTTGCGGAAAATGAACGGGAAATGATCCTGCATGAAAATGCCGAAAATATACTTGGAATACACTGAAGTGAAAACAGCTGACGGAATTTAACCGGCAGCTGTTTTGCTGTGATGAAGAAAAGCAGACAGGTTTTCTGCCTGCCTGCTTTGTCTTATCAGATTATTTTGCTCTCAGAGCGTACCAGCCGATGTTCTCATCTTTCCAGCCGAGCTTGATGAGCGCGTCGTGCTCACCCTTGTTGGCCGTGTAGTCATGATTGCATGACAGAGCGTTCGGGTTGTGTTCACGCCAGATCGGTACTGTCTTGGCGTCATCGGAATACCAGCCGATCTTTTCATCTGTCCAGCCCGCTTTGATCAGAGCATCTCTTTCACCGGCATTCATTGTTATGGACAGAACCGTCTTTTCCTCTGTAAAAACTATACAAAACAGACCATTCATAAGAAGCCTGCAACGTTTTTTCTTTTTCCTCACATTGGTGATAAAATTGTTGTATGTCCAAGTATACAGCTTATACGATCGATGAGATCAAAAACCAGGCACACAGGCTCGGCATGCCTCTTGATAAGATGCGCTTCTTCCCGGGTGAAGATAGACATGATGCGAAATGCTTCGGCATCTATCAGGATGATTCCGGTGATTTTATCGTTTATAAGAATAAGGCAGACGGATCCCGTGCCGTACGGTACAGAGGAAAGGATGAGGCAAAGGCATGCCAGATCTTCTGGGACAAGCTTGAGGATGAAATCAGGATCAGACAGAAGGAAAGAGACTGGTGGAAACACCAGCAGGCAATGGCATCCGATCAGGAATACGCGAAAGAATTCCAGGAAGAGATCACCCGCAGAAAAAAGCAGAAGCGGAAGACAGCCCTCAAAAGGAATCTGTCATCGATTGCCAAACCTGTCGCCATCGCTGCCGGCATCGGATTAGCCTCAGTGCTTGCCTTCTCCTATATCCGGCAGCACATTCCGCATAACGGCTATTACACTACCCCGACACAGGAAGTCTATTATCACCAGAACGGCAGCTGGTATCTCTGGAATAACAACAACTGGAATCTGTATGACTATGATACGGATTACGATACATGGAGCACATGGGATTACAGCGGATATACAGCACCGGAAGAATCCACTGACGCATATTTCTATGACTTCTCCGACAGTGAATACTACAAGGAACCATCTTCCCACAGCAGTGACTATGACAGCGATTATGACAGCGACTGGTCAGATGACTGGGATGATTCCTGGGATTCCAGCGATGACTATGACTACGACTGGGATGACTGGGATTCCTCTGATACAGACTGGGATTCCGACTGGTAAAACCATATGAAAAGACAGAGCAATATGAATTGCACTGTCTCTTTTTTTATCAGAGAATTTCGCCGTTGGATTCAATGACCTTCTTGTACCAGTAGAAGCTGTCTTTTCTCTCTCTGTGGAGATCGCCGTTTCCGTCATTGTCCTTGTCGACATAGATGAAACCGTATCTCTTCTTCATTTCACCTGTGGATGCGGATACGAGGTCAATGCAGCCCCACATTGTATAGCCCATCAGGTCAACACCATGCTCAATGGCAATTGCCATCTGCTCGATGTGCTTCTTCATGTAGTCGATTCTGTAATCGTCGTGGATCTTTCCGTCTTCCGCTTTGACATCCACCGCGCCAAGACCGTTCTCAACGATCATCAGAGGAATCTGGTATCTGTCATAGACTGTTTCGAGGTAGTAGCGGAGTCCCTTCGGGTCAATTGTCCAGCCCCATTCACTCGCTTCAAGATACGGGTTTTTCACACCGCCCAGCAGGTTGCCCTTACCCTTTGCCTTGTCCGGGTCGGCAGACACTGTGGTGGACTGATAGTAGGAGAAGCTGTAGAAGTCAACCGTTCCTGCTTTCAGTGTTTCAGCGTCTTTCTCTGCCAGTCCCTTCATGTAGTCAACATCGACACCGAGTTGTTTCCAGTAGGAAGGAGCCCATGCGGAATATGCGCCGCGGCACTGCACGTCGCCGCAGTAGAAGTTGAAGACTCTCTCCGCTTCCATTGCCGTGATGATGTCATCCGGTGAGCAGGAATACGGTTAGTTCGCAGCACCGGCAATCATACAGCCGACCTTGTTTTCCGGATCGATCTCATGGGCCTGCAGAACTGCCTTCGCACTTGCGACAAACTGGTTATGGAGACCTGTCAGACGTCTCTTCGGATCATCCCAGTCAGCGTTGCCGAAGGTGATCGGTGTATCTTCTTCCGGCAGGATGCCGAGTCCGTAGATACTGCCCATGCCGGCGATTGTGCCGCAGTTGATCTCATTGAATGTGAGCCAGTATTTAACCAGTCCCTTGTACTCTGTAAAGCAGAGCTTTGTGAACTTCAGCCAGAGATCAATAATGACTGGATTGTCCCAGCCGCCGTACTTATGGGAAAGTGCCAGCGGGAATTCATAATGGCTGATCGTTACCAGCGGTTCAATACCGCATTCCTTGCAGTGAATAAAGATATTCTTGTAGAAATCAATACCTGCCTGCAGAGGTTCTTCATCATCACCGTTCGGGAAGAAACGGCTCCACTGCACGGAAAGTCTGAAGCACTTGAATCCCATCTCGGCAAACAGATCGATATCCTCTTTCCAGTGATGATAGAAATCGATTGCCTCGTGGCTGGGATAGTAGGTGTCAGGCTTTACGCCTGCAGGTGTGATAAAGCGCGGCTTGTCTACCGTGCCGCCCATAATGACATCAGGAACACTGAGTCCCTTTCCGTCAGCGTCATAGCCTCCCTCAAACTGGTTGGCAGCTGTAGCACCGCCCCAGAGGAAGCCCTTCGGGAATTTTGACATATGATATTTTCCTCCTGACTGTTTCTTCGAACAGTTCTCCGTTAGTACTAGAATACCATTTTAACCATGCGAATGAAAAGAGACGCATGCACCGGCACACGTCTCTTTTCTCGGGGATTATGAAGCTGTCAGTCAAAGCTGAGATCGTATTTCTCCACGTCAATGACTGCTCTGCCTTCTGCCCAGAAGCTGATGCCGTTGGCAGACAGATCTGTCATGATGACATTCGAGGATGTCATCTCACCGTCATTGATAAATACTTCGACACTGTAGCGGTCAAGAATGATACGCAGCTTGATTTCTCCGCCGTTTTCAGGAACGGAATACTTTCTCATGTGAATAACTGCTCTTCTTGTCCCGGAATGTGTACGGTTGAATTCGAAATTCTTCCCCCTCGGACGGAAGATCAGAGATGTATATCTGTCTTCATCTTCCGCGACACGAATCTCAAACTTGCGATAGCTGTTCTCACTCTCCGGACGGATGTTGACAGTCATGTCAATCGTTCTTCCGCTGACACCGTCAAGTCTGATTCTGTCATCAATCAGAACATTCTTCCTAATGACTGGATCCTTTCTCATTGTTTCCAGTTCTCTGATCGGCTGCTGGTACAGCTTCCCGTCTCTGACGGACAGTTCTCTCGGAACAATCATCTGTCCGAACCAGCGGATATCCTTTTCCGTATAGACAATGCTGTCCCAGTTCTGCATCCAGGCAGTCATGATTCTTCTGCCGTCTTCCGCAAGAAGCGTCTGTGTCGCATAGAAGTCAATACCGATGTCAGGAAGCTGTTCGCTTTCCTCATGGAAGATGCCCTTCTCCTCATCAAATGTACCAAGCTTGGCAATCGTGATGTTTCCGCTGAAATGTCTGTCATTCATCATGACATCCTGCGGGCTTGTGAGAAGAACATATTTGCCGTCGAGTTCAAAGAAATCAGGACATTCCCACATGGTTCCAAGGGATCCGTCATTTCCTGTAAGAATACTGATGAATTCCCATTTGAATCCGTCATTGCTTCTGAAATACAGAATACGTCCTTTTCTGTCAGTGGTGCAGCCGCCGACAACACAGCGGAATGTTCCGTCTTTTTCTCTCCAGATCTTGGGATCACGGAAATCGTATTTGCTTAATCCTTCAGGAATGCCGTTGATATCAATGACAGGATTTCCCTCATACTTCGTATAGTCTTTTCCGTCACCGATTGCCAGGCACTGTGTCTGAATGAACGTGTCATTGTCAATGTCGTCTGTTTTGACAACGCCTGTATACATTAACAGGTGCGTTCCGTCATCCATTGCGACCGCACTTCCCGAAAAGCATCCTCCGGCATCAGGATTGGTGTCAGGAGCAATCGCGACAGGCAGATATTCCCATCTCAAAAGATCCTTGGAAATGGCATGCCCCCAATGCATCGGTCCCCATTTCTTTGTATATGGGTAATACTGGTAAAACAGATGATAGTATCCGTTATACTGTGAAAAACCGTTTGGATCATTCATCCATCCGATTTTCGGCGTCAGATGGAATAAAGGTCTTTCCTCGCTGGAAATCTTGTTTCCTTCTTCTTCTTCAAATCTGCGTGCTTCCGGTAAAATGTGGCTAATCATAAATTCCTCCGTAAATGTTTTTTACACGATATCCGCCCCTCGGATGAGGAGCGGATATCATTAAGCATTTAGTATAGATTATTTGTAGTATTCGTCAACGTACTTCTGGTAAATTCCGAGAAGTTCATCGATCTTGTAGCCCTTGAGGTCTTCCTGGAGCTTGTTCCAGGCGGCATCATCTAAGCCGTTCATGATCCAGTCAGCTTTAGCTGTGTTGATAGCCTTTGTGATATCAGCCTGCAGGTTGGAAACTGTCTTGATATCATCAGCTGTCATGAATACGTTCGGTACAACATACTTTGTGTTCATGTCAGGTGTGTAGATGTCCTTGATCCAGTTAAGACGATACTGAGCATCATCAGGGCATGTTACATACTTGCCATAGTAGGAGTC
>ONSK01000237.1 GCA_900320455.1 uncultured Erysipelotrichaceae bacterium
AAAGACACATGTCAGTGACATGTGTCATTCTTTTTCATCATTTTCGCCGATCCATCTGAGCTGGTATTCACCGGTGCATTCAAGGATGCCGCCGTCTTTCAGACTAATAGATTTTTCTGATTCGTAGTAATCAATGACTCTGCCGAGCGCGTCACGGATGTGCAGGCCGGAGTCCTTGATTGCCCTGACCTGGTAGCGTCCCGGTTTAAGGCTCTTGGGAATGTCGTAGACACCCGGTGTGATGCGGAATTCATTGTCATTGGTGATATAGATCAGGTGCTGGCCTTTGTTCTGCTTTTTGGCATTGAGCTTCTGGAAGAAGCGCTCGCGCAGATAAAACAGGTCGGCATGGGCGATCTTGTAAGTGAACGTCTTGGTCGGCGTCACAACGCAGACTCTGTCCGTATCACTGCGGTTTCTCTGCATGTATCCGAGGCGGTGGCAGTTGATGATGTGCTCGGAAATGAAATAGAGAGCAGCCTCAGTCTCGTAAAGCATGCCGGTCACCTTGGTGTTGCCGGTGCGTTCCGCTGTATCGGGAATGTTATGAATTGTGCGCTTCTGGATGTCCGCGATTTCCGTCACCGCGGGAGCTTCCGGAATCAGATCGGTTTTAACGGTAATCGTAGCTTTGACAGCGTTGATGCAGTGCTCGCCGCCGTGCATCAGAAGGTTGGGATAAGGAAAATGGCTTGCCAGTGCAGTATCCGGGTCATTCTTCTCCAGATAGGCATCCATGATCATCTCCTTCATATTCGGCTGTGCTGTTACCAGACACTGGAAGAGGTCATAACGCAGCGGGAGCCCGTAGCGCTGTATGATTTCCTTGCAGTTTTTGCACATGTGGTGTCCGTCTTTCAATGTGTCATGGCCGCCGAAAAGACCTTTTGATTCACGCAGACAGAAATCACAAACTTTCTTTGCCATAGAGTATCTCCTCGCAGATTCTATTATACAAAACTGACGTTTGTTTTGAAAGCGGACACAGTGAACAGAATGATTTCCCAAAACATTCACATAATCGTCACAGTGCATGATTTGACTTCCGGTCAAAACGCGCTATCATAGTAGTATGATCAGAAATGATCAGAGAAAGGCAGGTAACATTATGAGTGAATACAATCGTTCAGGTTACTACGGCGAATCCGCCGGTTCATTGAATGCTTACGTTACAAAGGTCTTTGGACATATGGGAATCGGACTGCTGATCACAGCGGCCGTCGCGTTCCTTGGATATTATTCCGCTTCTACAGGAGGACTCTTCCTGAGAGTTCTCACAACAGCACCGTGGCTGACATTTGTCTTCTGCATTGCCGAGCTTGGTATCGCGATTGCTTTCGGCGCAGGACTGACAAGGTTCTCACCGGCTGTATGCCGTCTGCTGTTCTTCGTATATTCCGCGCTGACAGGAATCACATTCGCATTCCTGCCGATGTATTACGGACTGGGAACATTCTTCACGGCATTCCTGTTCGCGGCAGTGCTGTTTGTCTGCTGCGCAGTCATTGGTCATACAACAAATATTGATCTGACAAGGTTCTCCGGACTTCTCTCCGGTGCGCTTCTCTCACTGGTGATCATGACAGTGATCTCACTGTTCATCCCGGCACTGAGAAATTCACTGTTCATCGGCTATGCCGGACTGATTATCTTCCTTGGTATCACGGCATTCGATATGCAGAAGATCAGAAGCTTCTACTACACATCCACGGAAGGATATCTCAAAGAGAATCTCGCGATCTATATGGCATTCCAGCTGTATCTTGATTTCATCAACATCTTCCTCTATGTACTGAGGATCCTCGGATCAAGAAATTCCAGAAACTGAGCATTCAATGCGGAGGATCAGAAATGATCCTCTTTTTTTGTAAAAAAGATCACGCGTGATGCGTGATCTTTCTGTAGACGATGATCCAGAGCACTGCCTGGGCAGCCAGCGTGATCAGCCAGCTGAGCGGGAAGCACAGGTACAGGGTGTCCAGCGTATGGTGTGACTGGAACCATGTCATGATGTAGAGAATGCGGAATCCCATGATGCCGGTCATTGTGATGACAGTCGGAAGCAGGGAATATCCCATGCCGCGGATGGATGCCACAAAGCAGTCCATGACGCCGTTCAGGAACAGGAATCTTGTGACGATTGCCAGACGGATCATACCGGTTTCCATGACCTCTTTCTCGGTTGTGAAGAAAGAGAGGAAGAAGGGACCGCCGGCATAGCCGCCGCAGCCGATCAGTGCGCCGAAGATACCTGCGAACAGCGCGGTTGTGATGAGGATATGCCGTATGCGGCTGTAGTTTCCGGCTCCGGCGTTCTGGCCGGTGAATGTGACTGATGCCTGGGTGAAGCCCTCCAGGGCAATATAGACGTATTCCTCGACGGCGTTGGCAGCGCTGTTTGCGGCAACAGCTGTCGTGCCGAAGGAATTGATGCTTGTCTGTACGGCAATGTTTGTAAACATGAACAGGGAATTCTGCAAAGCAGAAGGAACACCGATGCGGAAGATTTCCTTCGCGCAGTCTTTTTCACAGCGCAGCCGTGACGGCTCCAGCCTGAGACTTCCCTCATCTTTGAGCAGAGAAGCCACGATCAGTACAGCCGAGAGCGTCTGGGAGATCACGGATGCGATGGCAACACCGGCCACGTCCATATGCAGAACGATGACAAAGAACATGTTCAGAATCACGTTTAATGCACCGGCAATGCCGAGATACACCGTCGGTGTCCGGGAATTGCCCGATGCTCTCATCAGTGCGGCGCCGAAGCTGAATACCGCAATCGGCAGACAGCACAGGAAGTAAATTCTCATATACAGAGCAGAAAGCGACATGATATCCGGCGGCACACCCATCCACTTCAGAATGACAGGGGCAGCCAGAACACCAAAGCAGGAGACCAGAGTGCCGCAGACAGCAGCGATCCACATCGCTGTATGCACTGCCTTTTCAATCTGATCTTTTTTGCCTTCGCCGATCAGCTGGGAAGCCAGGACATTGGCGCCAAGCGCCAGGCCTGAAAGTGACCAGGTGAAGAGGACCAGCGCCGGGGAAGCAGCGCCGACAGCTGCCAGCGAGGAAGCACCGGAAAAACGGCCGACAATCATGGCATCAGCGGAGTTGAAAAACACCTCCAGCAAATCCGCCAGCATGATCGGCACGCTGAACCGGAATATATTTCTGATCAGCGGACCGCTGACCATATCAATCTGTTTTGTTCGCATAACAATTAAATTGTATTGATTTCTTTCTTTTTGACAACTGCTGTGCGTTGGATGAGGAATGAAACAAGGCTGATACAAAGCAGATATACGCATGTCTCAAGAGGAACGGAGATTTCCTCCAGCTGTGTAAATACCGGCTGTAATGTCTTTACGAACGGCGAAATATAGAACATATCGGCATTTCCGCCCGCAAGATGACTGATGAAGTTGATCACTTCCGCGATGCCTGCGCATGCCGCAAACAGGATCAGCGACGGCATGAAGGAATGTTCAATCATATGCCTGCGCAGACACACAAAGGCAAAAAAGAGGAGGAACCCATGGTAAATAAAGGCATGTCCTGTCATCATCACATAGCTTCTGAGCATATCCTGCGGCCAGATCAGGGCAGCTGCGGAAGCGGTCAGTCCGTATGTGGAAAGGAATGTGAATACGGTATCCTGATGCTTACTGCTTAAAAAAGGAAGGGCTGTGACAAGATACATCGGCACGCTGCAAAGCTGGAAGGGAAACCACCACCAGTTAAAGTGACCGCCTTCCTCAATGAAATACATGAATGCCTGCTTGTATACTTCCATGATGAGAAGAAGGATCCCGGAGAGAAAGAAGATCCGGATGATGTGTTGTCTGTTCATTCTTCTGATCAGAGAGGAAAGCAGCCATGCGCAGAGCGTTGTGAGCAGGGAAGCAGTGATATGAAACGCTGAAAACAGCTCCGGCACATCCATGCGGAACGCTGTCATTTCCAGCCATTGAAGAATCATTCCTGTCATACCCTGATTGTACAATGAATGCATCTGCGGTATCAAAGAATGCGTTTCTGATGTACAATACAATACACGGATCAGGTCTGATCCGTCAGAAAAGGATAAATGATGAAAATTTCAGAATTTGCATTTACAGAATATTATCACCAGTACATTACGATTGAAGCGGATGATCTGACAGAGAACCTGAAGGATATGATCAAGGTGACAGAGGAAGACTGCTATGCGCTGTGTTCTTCGTATCTGGCACAGGATGGTCTTCTGATGTTCAATGTGCTTTCGATCGGCAGTTCCTGGGAAAGATGCACAAAAGGTCTGCGCAAGAATGCGATGCTCGGCTATTTCTCCATTGAGGAAGTCTGTGAGAAGGAAGCCAGGATCGTTGATCCCGATGCCAGGATGATTGAGAAGAACAAGCCGTTCCTGGAACAGATGGATGAGATGTTTGACGATGATCTTTTGAAAACAAGAAGCGATGCCAGACTGGATTCCCTCAGGGATCTGTTCTATCCGGATATCGTTCTTGCGGGTATTGTCAGTGACAGCACCCTGATGGAATACGATATGTGCATCACCGGTGTGAAGGGACCGTTCCTTGCGGGTACGCTGGAACAGGAACCGGAAACGGATATCGGCATTCACCTGGATGCGCCGATGTACGCGCTTCCTTATGTATATGACGGAAACTGCCGTCTGTTTGTTCTGTTTGCCGGAGAAGATCTGAGCGAGGATGAACAGAACGCGATGAATAAGATCATTACGGAGATGGATAAGGCAGGCTTTGACTTCAACGGCCTGTCAATCAAGAACTGATTATGTCAAACAGCAGAGAAGTGAATTACACCTGCCCGTATTGCGGCAGACCGTTTACCATCACAGTCTATGACAGTGTCAATACGTCAGAGGATCCTGATCTCAGGGATTCCTGTCTGAGCGGGGATATCTTCCGTCATTCCTGTCCGCACTGTCATACCGACTTCATGATTCAGAATCCGATGGTATACCAGGATCCGAATCATAAATTTGTCCTGTGGCTCAACAGCAGCGATGCCGGAAGAGATCTCTCTTCATTCGCCAAGCCGCTTGTGAAGCAGGGATACAGACTGCGCCGGTGCGCGACACTGAAGGAATTCACGGAGAAGATCCAGATCTTTGAGGACGGCATCAGCGATGTGGCAGTGGAACTGGCGAAGTATGACAGCTTCATTGAATTCATCGACAACCGCAGAGGAAATCCCGAGGATGTCACCTCGGTGGAATACCAGTCATGCAATGATGGTGTCATGAAGATCAACGTCAGAACGGATGACAAGGGACTCTCATTCCTGATCCCGCTGGATCCGCTGATGGAGGAAATCCGGGCTCAGGCAGACAGATACGAAGTGAATGATGAGGAAATGCCGCTGATCAACAGCGACTGGATCATTTCACTGTTTACTGAAGCAGAAGGAACAGCTTGAGAGAGCTGTTTTCTTTTTGTCTGTTTTCTGCCACAATGAAGGTGACACCCCGCAAAAAAAGCGGAGAGAGGAGCTCTGCCATGAAGAAACTGACACTGCTTCATTCCAACGACTTTCACGGTGACTTCACTTCAGAGATCATTGACGGAAAAGAGACAGGAGGCCTGGCCCTTTTAAGCGGCTATGTGCGAAAGACAAGAGAAGAGGGAAATACGGTGTACGCGGTTGCCGGTGACATGTTCCGGGGATCGATCATCGATGAGGAATATCTCGGTCTTTCCACCATTGATATGGTCAATGTGCTGAATCCTGACGTTGTAACGATCGGCAACCATGAAGTCGACTACGGCCTGGCGCATCTGCTGTTTCTGGAGAAGTGTGCCCGCTTCAATATCATCAACGCGAATATGTTTGTGACGATGAACAACGCCCGTCTGTTTGAACCGTATCTCAATATGGAAATCGACGGCATGCGGATCATGTTCATCGGGATCCTGACGGAGGAGGTGCTCTCCTCCACCAGAACGGAAAAGGTCATCGGCACCTTCGTTGATATCGAGGACGCTGTCCGTGAGGTCGGTATCATCTGCGACAACTACCGCACCAGAAAGACGGATATGACCATTCTGATTACCCACCTCGGCATTGAAAAGGACAGGATGCTCGCTAAGCTGCTTCATGAGGACTGGGGCGTGGATCTGATCATCGGCGGTCATTCCCATACCTATATGGATGAAGCGGAAATCGTGAACGGCATTCCAATCGTGCATGCCGGAAAAGGATCACACCAGATCGGCAGATTTGACATTGAATATGATGAGAAGCGTAGAAAGATCGCGTCATGGAGATGGCAGTGCGTACCGGTGGATGAAACAACAGCAGAGAAGGATGAACTGCTGGAAGAACTGCTTGCCTTCTACCGCAATGAGACTGACCGGAAATACAGACGCATTGTCACCCGCTTCGCAAGGAAGCTCACGCATCCAAGCCGCACGCAGGAAACAGAGCTCGGCAATCTGTATGCCGATCTGATGCAGGATGAGAGTTCCTTTGACATCATGTTGATGGGATCAGGCGCGATCCGCAAGGAAGAACTCGGGCCGATCGTTGAATTCCAGGACATGCTGGAAAACACACCGTTTGATGATGTTGTGTGGATGCTGGAAGTCACCGGATCACAGTTCCGGAGAATGGTGCAGTACATTCTCAGGGATGAAGCCTGGGAAGGACATACGGAGTTCTACCAGTTCTCAAAAGGCGTACACATCGTCTACCGCAGAAGCACGCATACCATTGAAGAATTCAAATTCAGGGGAAAGGACATTCAGGATGATCAGCGTCTTCTGATCGCCATGCAGAATTATCATTACAAAAACTTTGATATGTTCTTCAATGTGCCGCTGTCTGAAGTCGCGGAAAACAGAAAGCCGAAGATCGTCGCAACATCCTTCAATAACATCGTGGAAGAGTATTTTTCCGTCCATCAGGGACTGGATTCCCATGTCGAAGGAAGGCTTGTGATACTGGATTAGCTATCTTTATGATTTCTTAATCATCATCACATAATTTTACATAGTTTAAACATATTTGACCCATGGTCAGATGGTACTTTATAGGTGCAGAGAAAAGAGAAACCTGCCCTGAATGAATGCTCCCCCTTGCATATCAGTCAGTGAATTTCTATCCCCTTATTTGAAAATAAAGAGAAAGGCCCGGCGGAGGGCCTTTTCTCATGAATGTGGTAGGATAATGGAAAAGGAGAACGGCAGTGATTACGATATTCAACAGAAAGAAACTTGCGCAGATGACAGATTATGATCAGATTCAGAAGATCGGTGACAGACTGAAGAATATGGGAATCGAATACTATATTTCACAGAAGAATCTGAGCAGTGATGTGAACAGAAGGGCATATACCGGCATCACGCAGAATATACCGGAAGTGATTGAATATACCATTTATGTATCCGGAAGCGATCAGGAAAGGGCAGAGTCATGTCTTTGAACATCAATGCAATTCTGGAAAGAATCAGAGAAATACAGAAGGAAAAAGGAAGATGCATCGTCAGTGTTGACGGCAGATGCGCATCCGGCAAATCCACCCTGGGGACACAGCTTCAGAAAGAGACAGGCGGAGAACTGATCCACATGGATGACTTTTACCTGCGGCCTGAGCAGAGAACAAAGGAACGGTATGAAACACCGGGAGAGAATGTGGATCATGAACGGTTCCTGGAGGAAGTGCTGATACCTCTGTATGAAACAGGAGAATGCGCGTACAGAGAATTTGATCCGTCTGTGATGGCATTGAAAGAAGATATCACATATGTAAAACGGAATGACGTGTATATCATCGAAGGCAGCTACAGCCAGAGAGAAGATCTCTCCCCGTATTACGATCTGAAGATCTTCATGACAATTGATCCGGAAACGCAGATCAGAAGAATCGAAAAGCGCAATCCGGACAAGGTGCAGATGTTCCGGGAAAAGTGGATTCCCCTGGAAGAGCTGTATTTCCGCAATGTGCCTGTACAGCAGAGAGCTGACATGGTGATTTTCAATGATTTTGAGAATTGTGCACAAAACAGACAGTGACTAGTGTATGATACCAATGTAAGCGTTACCAGGAGGAATTTATGGCAAGATTACCCGTCTGCCCGAAATGCGGCAGCAAACAGACATCGCGCGTGGAGAATTTCTACAGATGCGCAGACTGCCGTTCAGACTTCGGCAGAAAACCGTACACAGATGACGGAGAACCGATGGCGGAATCCGTGAAAGGACTTCGTTTCCGTTTCGGCGATCTGATCAGCGGTTCAGTACGTCTGAGAATGGCAGAAGATCTGGGACCCTGTCTCTGGGAAGTCTATGACACCAATGACGGCGATCTGGACAAGTACGCTGATGTACTGGACAGTGAGGAATGGATGACATTCAAAGAGACACTTTTCAGCAAGCTGTTCTACTATGACTGGGACAAGGAATACATTCCGGTCAACGACGGACGCGAGGTCCGCGGCAACAACGAGTGGGAAGTGGATGTCATTGTCAATGAGAATGAAGAATACACATGCAGAGGATATGACGCGTATCCGATTTACTGGGATGGCTTTATGAAACTGCTAGATCCGTTCTTCAACAAGCTTCAGAAAGATTGAGACAGCTTCACCGGAAGTTGTCTTTTTTTCCTATGGTGCTAAAATGGTATGGCAAATTTTGTGAGGAAAGCCTATGAAAATACTTGTGGCCGGAGCAGGAAAAGTCGGCAAGGCGCTGACTGATGAACTGACATCCGAGGGACATGATATAACACTGATCGACAGCAGCACAAAAGTGCTGGAAGATGTCATGAGCAGATATGACGTGATCACCCTGCAGGGAAACGCCGCATCCAAGGCGGTGCTGGAAGAAGCGGGAATTGATCAGATGGATGTTTTCATCGCGGCAACCAACGCCGATGAAGTCAATCTGCTTGCGTGCATTACCGTGCATGCGATGAATCCGAAGGTGCACACCATTGCCCGTATCCGTGATCCGCAGTATGTTGAGCAGGCATACTCCATGAGCGAAGTGTTTGCGCTGTCGCTGATCATCAATCCCGAAAGACAGGCAGCTGAGGAAATTGCCGGCCTGCTCAAATATCCGGGATTCCTGCAGAGAGAGCGTTTCGCCAAAGCACATGTGGAAATCGTTGAGCTGAAGGTGAACAAGGGCTCACGCCTGGTGAATGTGCAGCTTTCCAATCTGCCTTCCATCACCCGTTCCAAGGTGCTTGTATGTGCGGTTGTCAGAGAAGGAAAATCCATCATGCCTGACGGAAGATTCGTGCTGAAGCAGGATGACAGGATCTTCGTGACAGGTGAGCCGGACCAGCTCCATGGCATGTTGACGCATATCGGCATTATCAACATGCCGGTCAGACACGCCGTGCTTGCGGGCGGCGGCAGGATCTCCTATTACCTGGCGCAGCTTCTGCATTCCGCCAACATCGCCACCAGCATCATTGAAGTCGATCCGAAAAAGTGCCGCGAGCTCGCGGAGATGCTGCCGTTTGCGACAATCATCAACGGCGATGTCAGCGACAGGGCAACCCTGGACGCGGAAGAGATTGCCGGCTATGACGCTGTCGTTTCCCTGACGGGCATGGATGAGCTGAACATCGTTACTTCCATGTACGCCAATCTCAATAACGTATCCAACATCGTCACAAAGCTCGGCAGAGGCGAAGAAACAGATCTGATCGAAAATATGCCGATTGGTTCCGTTGTCTGTCCGAAGCAGCTCTGCACGATGCATATCGTCCGTTATATCCGCGCCATGCAGAATAAGGAAGGCGCGGCTCTGACGGTGCACCGCATCGCGGCAGGCAATGCCGAGGCAATCGAGTTCATGGTCGATGAGAATACACGTCATATCGGCGACC